>MTMJ01000027.1 GCA_002010045.1 Archaeoglobus sp. JdFR-22
CTGGAATCTCTTTGGTCTGGAACTAAGGGGATTCTCATATGAATCGCCATGGGAGGCTTTATGCCTCCTTCTAAATAAATTTTACGGTTTTATTCAGGTTTATTTCATGTAGAAATGCGTTTGGCTATGTCTATCTTTGTGGGAAGTTATATGGGTTAGTTGTTTGGAGAGTTGAGATGTTAGAATGGAGATTTTAGTAATGATTTTGTAAGCACCCTAATAATTATATCGGCGGCGGAGATTAAGGTTATATATCCCCATAAACATAACAAATACCATGTTCCTGTATCCTCAGGAAATAATATCCGACATATATGTGAGCAGAATAGGCGGCTTCAGTTATGAACTCGATAAAAAAGAAGCCGGAATAAACTCGAAAGCAATTGTGATGAATACGTCAATCATTGCAGACGAGACATTTGCGAGACTGAAATTCCTTGATGAAAAACCACACCCGTTCTTTCTCAGGAAAGAATACAGAATAGTCGGTCTTGAGGAGTATATGGAAGGTTATGAGGAGTCGAGCAATGGAGAGCTTATCCTTTCCATGGATTTAAAGGATGAACTTGAGGAAAAAATTGGAAAGGAAGTTATAATAAACACTGTGGAGACATTCAGACTCGGTAAAAATGAAATATACAGGTACATCGGGAGAAAATTATGGGGGAGAGATTTTAAAGGAGCCCACTGAAAAACAGCTGAAAACTATAAAACAGGCATTAAAGTATTTTGGTTCACAGGATTTTATTGAGTATCATGAATTGCTTGTGAACGAGAATAACGAAGTCTTTGTTCTATCAAATGAGCTTTATGAATTTATTTCGGATAATAGTATCAAACCCCTGAAAGCGGGTTTAAAGGTTGGGGAGATCGGGAAAAGGTTCAGATTCGGTCTTGAAGGCACTTTCTTTCTTGCGAGAAAAAAGAAAAAAAGAGTTTATGTGAACAAAAACGGAGAAATGCTTTTTCTTTATGGAAGAGACTTGTTTGCGGAGTCAATCAGGAAAGCTGTTAGTGTTAAAAAGAATGATATTGTTTTCATCTGTAATACAGAAGGAGACATCATTGGAATTGGAAGAAGCAGATTTGATGGAGATGAAATGCGAAGTGTTGAGAAAGAAACTGTGGTTGTTAGAAATCTGATTGACAGGGGAGAGTATCTTAGAAAGAAGAAGCTCTACAGTACTTTTTAAAGGATACGGACGTATATTTAATCCTTGAAAAACTCCCTATTTCTTCTAATCTCTGTAGGAATCACAACAATATGTTTTTCCGACTCTTGCAGTACTCACTTAAAAACAGTATATCCAATCCCAATCATGTTTACTTGCCCCATTTTCTTTGAATCTCGTAAGTTGAGTGCATGCGGAACGTTTTTCTAACTTTTTCAATTTTTTCACCCAGCAAACCATCAGTTGAGTAATCACCCAGTCCTTCATGTGCGGCATAATAGAGGTATCCTATTTCCTCGGGCTCAAGACCCATAATCCTTACTCCAATTCCGTCGGCTTTCAGTGCGTCTGTTGAGGCTATACAGACGTTCATCTTTACTGGTTCTCCGTTAATGGGCCCATCTCCTTCCATGCAGTAATATCCATCCAGAATAACTAAATCAGGTATAGAAGATTTTGCGAGGGAAAGCAGGTTGTGGTGTATCAATTTTACTGATTTTGAATAGGCTGAAGTTCTGGAAACAAGTTTTTTAATCCTCTTTGGCACGAATTTCTCAAGAAAATAGAGCCTTTCCAGCTTTCCGGGAAGGTGCCTATAACCATGTATCATAACCTTATCTTCCTGTTTGATTAAGCCCATCATGTTCTTGATGCCGAGTGTTGCAATCGCAAAATCATGTGTCTTTGGTAGCGCAAGAGAGATGACGTAATCGACATCAAGCTCTGCTATTCGAACTCTTTTCTCACCATCAACCGTTTTAACCGGAATCTCAAAGAAGTCTTCACACTCTTCAACACTCTTTACTTCTATCCATCTATTTTTTAAGCGGTAATATCCAAATCGCTCGAAAACTTTTTTTGTATTGATACCCCTCAAAAAACCTCCTCCGCTTCCCTCGACAATGAGAAATTCTTTTCCACCGAATGACTGGTTTATAAAGTCTATAACGGCTTTTACAGACTCAACATCTGTGTTTGCAAAAGGGTTGGTAGGAGAAGTCAGATTGGGTTTTATCAGTATTATTTCTTTCTCCTCAATTTCCGCTAAGTCATGCTGGATCAATTTTAAAGCATTTATTATGTTCAGTCTTCTATCGTCACCTTTAACAAGAGAAACTGTTCGCTCATTTCTCATAAACTCAGCAGGTATTCGATAACACTCTCAAATATTGTTCTCCCGTCTCCGATTTCATTTTTCCTATAGTAATCAAAGAAGACTCTTTCAGGATGGGGCATTAGACCGAGAACATTACCTCTCACATTGCATAAGCCAGCAATATTGTAAATACTCCCGTTGGGATTCCACGGGTAACCTGCGTAGTTACCTCCAGCATCAACATATCTGAAAACAATCTGGTCATTTTTCCTTAATCTATCTATATAGTCCTCCTCCTTACCCGCAGGAAAGATAACCTTACCCTCTGCATGTGCAACCGGAAACATAACAATTTCTTTCTCCAAAGCCTTTGTGAAAACGCATTTACCTCTGTTCTCGTGCTTTAGTAGAGAAGGTCTGCATTCGAACCTGTTGGAATCATTTATTCCGAGAGCCATTTCCTGCTTTCCTACAGGTTTATCCTCATCAAATCCCGGTAAAGCACCAAGTTCTGCAAGAATTTGAAATCCATTGCATATTCCAAGAACGGGATATCCTGAGTTTATGAAATCTCTTAAATCATCTCTCAGAACGCTTTTAATTCTCGCAGAGAACACTGCTCCAGCCCTGACGTAATCGCCGGCTGAGAAACCACCGGGAAAGACGATGCAGTTGTAATCAGTCAAACTTCTCTGTTCGCTATCCCTTATCATGTCACTGTAAAACTGTTTGAGGTGGACTGCTTCACTGAAAACTCCGAGATTTCTGAATGCCATCACAGTCTCTTCTTCGCAGTTTGTACCTTCTATTCGAATTACTGCTATTTTTAAATCTTCTTTCTGCATACTACCACCCCGTAAATCTTGTCAACCCTGTTCTCCATGCTTTTTCAGCCTCTTCTAATGGTATTTCAAAGCTGAATTTTCCATCAGTGAATTCGAGAACATCACCGCCTGTATTACCAATGGAGCTGGCTGTTAGATTTCTCGATTTAAAGAAGCTTATGTAGTCTTCCAGCTCTCTCTCACTAACCTCTGTAAGCCACCTTGTATTTGATTCCGAGAAAAGCTTTGTATAAGTCTCATCTTTCATCTCTGACAGGTTAATTCTTGCCCCCATACCCGAGGCAATGCACATCTCAGCTAATGCGACAGCAAGCCCCCCTTCTGATAGGTCATGACAGGATTTGACATCAAATTCCCTGAAGCTCTCGAGCAGAGTATTGGAGTAGTTTTTTAATTTTTCAGGAGATGTCCTCGGCACTTTTCCATTCATTCTGAATATTCTTGAATACACACTCCCTCCAAACTCCTTCCGGGTTTCTCCAACAAGAACTATCGCGTTTCTTCTTTTCTTAAAGTCAGATGTGATAGCGTTTTTAATATCCTCGATTATGCCTATGCCAAGAAGAGTGGGTGTTGGGGCAATACTCCCGTAAGGAGTCTCATTATAGAAGCTGACATTACCACTCAGACATGGAATTTTCATCCCTCTTGCCATCCATCCAAGCGCCTCGACACAGTCCACGAATTCACCCATCCTTTTCTCCTTCTCTGGATTTCCAAAGTTGAGACAGTCTGCAAAGCTGTGAGGGGTGGAATTAACAGCAGTGAGATTTCTCACGAGTTCATCAAAAGCTGAAGCAGTACCCCAATAAGGATTCTTTTTGATGAGCCACGGATTAACCGCAACAGTAATGGCAAGACCTTTTGAAGATATTGTGGGCTTAATAATTGACGCATCTCCATGCCCCTCCAGATTCAATCTACCCTGTAGAGGTCTCAGAAAAGTCGAAGCTCTTACCTCATGGTCATACTGTCTTATCACCCATTCTTTACTTGCCACATTGGGGTGTTTCAGAATCTCAAGTAACGCCTCTTCATAACTCTCAGGGGGTGCAGTTGAGTCTGTCTCGTCCACAGTCTCCTTCAGGCTTGCATATTGTCTGCAGTATTCCACACCTGATGTAACAAATTCGATGTCCATCTCATAAATTTTATAACCGTGATGGAAAACTCTCAGGGTTTTTTCAGCAGTCACGCTACCAATGATTGTAGCCGGAACATCCCATTTCTGAAAGATGTAGAGAACCTCATCGACGTGTTTTGGCTCAACAGTTACCATCATCCTCTCCTGACTCTCTGAAACCCATATTTCCCATGGTGCCATGTTTTCTTCCTTCAGAAGAACTTTCTCAAGATGGACTTCGGCTCCAAAGCCTGCAGAGAGTGCCATCTCACCCACCACACAGCTCAAGCCTCCTCCACCGAGGTCCTTCATTCCTGTCAGCAATTCCTTTTCAACTATTTCGAGGCATGCATGTATAATCGGTTCCTTAATAATCGGATTTCCAAGCTGAACAGCACTTCTCAACTCTTCACTTTTTTCATCAAGCTCTGCAGACGCGAAAGTTACGCCATGAATCCCATCTCTGCCCGTCAGACCTCCAGCAAGAATGAATATGTCTCCTGCATTTCCTGCCCTGCTGTGGATTATTCGATTCTTCCTTGCAATTCCTACGCAACCAACATTCACAATACAGTTTGTCAGGTAGCTCTCGTCAAAGAAGAGTAAACCTGAGACGGTAGGAATTCCAACCCTGTTTCCGTAGTCTCTTATCCCGGATACAACTCCTGAGAGAAGATATAGAGGATGTTTCGTTCCTGCCGGGATTTCATCTTCTGAAGTGTCAGGATTTCCGAAAAATAATGGGTCAACCAGAGCTATGGGTTGAGCACCCATACACAGTACATCCCTGAGTATGCCACCAATACCGGTTGCTGCACCACCATATGGCTCTATAGCGGATGGATGATTGTGGGATTCAAGGGCAACAACGTAAGCATATTCTTCATCAAATTCAGCAACTCCAGCATCTTCTTCTATCGCAGAGATGACATAATCTGCAGAAATCCCGAAGAGATATTTCTTTAGATAGTATTTCGAACTTTTATAGCAGCAGTGTTCACTCCACGCCTGAGCAATGCTTTGTATTTCAATATCATACGGATTTCTTCCTTTTTTGTGAAAATAATCCTGTATTCTTCTCATTTCATCAAGACTAAGGGCAAGACCGAGCTCCTGGCTTATTTTTAAAAGTCGACCATCATCCGCATCTAAAATCTTTATTTCGTAAAGCTCAAAAGGGACATTAACTTTTGAGAACATTATTTCACCCTATTCAACCCATTGAATTGTATATTTCTGGATGACAGGGTTGGCAAGAAGTTTCTCGCACATACCTGATATTTCTCTTTCAGCCTCCTCCCTGTTCCTTGCATCAACCTCTATTCGAAACACCTTTCTTGAGGAGACTTTCTTTACATTCTTAAAACCGAGCAATCTCAAAGCCTTTTTAGTTGCTTCCCCTTCCGGGTCGGCAACACCTTCTTTGAGGTAAATGTAAACGTCTGCAATCATATCTGCAACTCAATCTGAAGGTATAAAATCGTTTTGAGAAGGAAAGTTAAAGTTCTAATCAATCGAATAGTGCTGCGATTCCAGGCACTTTAAGAGTTTTTAGCTTAATTTTGCTGTATGCATAAAAACCTTAATTCAACTTCATTCATAACTCTGACGATTGATGATTTTCTGCTGGCACAAAATTTGTCAAGAAGTATCTCTTTTATGACTGATATTTCTGAGTGCCTCTGCTGAAAGTGACCTGACAAGCAAATCCTTGTCATCAAGAGCACGAATTAATGGTTCAATAGCTCTCTTATCTCCTATCTCCTGGAGTGCTGTTATAGCATGTTTTCGCACGTCTTTATCTGCATCATCAAGAGCACGAATTAATGGTTCAATAGCTCTCTTATCTCCTATCTTTCCGAGTGCAATTGCAACAGTTTCCCTCACCCACCATTTTTCATCATCAAGAGCACGAATTAATGGTTCGACGGCTTTCTCTCCGATTTTCTCAAATATTACAACCGCAGCTTTATGAAGTTTTGCGTAGTTGTCTTTAAGAGCACGAATTAATGGTTCGACGGCTTTCTCTCCTATGTCAACAAGAGCAACAGTAGCAGTTTCACGGAGGAGTTTATTTTTAAGACAATTAATTAGAGGTTCTACAACCCTTTCATCCTGTATTCTCCCCAGTAACTTTATTACTTCTATTCGAATTCTTAAATCAGGGACTTTAAGAGCACGAATTAATGGTTCGACGGCTTTCTCTCCGATTCTCTGGAGTGCATTTCCTACTGCCATCCGTACTTCGGGATTATCATCAATTAAAGCTCTGACCAGGTATGGAATTGCTCTGCAGTCATTCCTCTCTCCGAGAGATGAGGCGGCAAATTTCCGTATTTCCCAGTCTTTATTAAACCTTAAATGCCAGATGAACGACTCCAGTTCTTTGAGTTCCTTAAGTGCATCTTCACATCTCTCAACTCCCATTTTCCCAAGAGCTTCTTTGATTTCGTTTCTAACCATCTCGTTCTCATCCTTCAAAGCATGAATCAAATAGTCGATTGCTCTCTCATCTCCTATCTGTCCAAGAGCATAAGCTGCGCCCCTTCTAACTCTCCAATCTCTATCGTTTAATGCAGATATCAAAGGCTCCACTGCATCTTTATCTCCAATTCTACCAAGAGAAAAAGCTGCCCGGCTCCTCACATACTTATCTTTATTTTTCAAATCTCTTATCAGGTTACCTAAACTATGGTCTTCTGGATTGCTCATCTCTGTCACTTTTTTGAAACATATTAAATATTGAGTCGGTTCAATGTAAGTTCGTGTAATATATTTTTTCAAATTGGATAGTCTAACCTACCAGACTTTGCGTAATGCAAGTAGTTAGATTTCTGTTTCCAGCGACAATAAAACCTTTCAGAAAAAAGGGGCAGTTCTTGAAAATGTCCATTAACCTATTCTCTTACACCTGAAATTCTTTCCACCACCATCAGTTCCTATCTACTCGACTCTACTTTTAAATCCTCCATTTTAGCGCATCTGCTGAAATTCTTCAGGAAGTCAACCAAGATNCCTGTGGTTTTTTTCACGTCTTCGTCTCTCGTTGCTGATATTAATCCAAACGTTCCTACTGCCCTCGGTGAATCAAGATTGGTTGCAATTATCGCCTCCAGAGCACTATCAAGCATACAAACTACTTTTGGCTGTGATAACTTTGTCAGAAGATTTGTCATCACAATAGCGCTTTTTGCAACACCCTCGATTTCCTCATCACTGAGAGATGCAAATGTATGTATCATGTTTCCCATTGCAGGCCTTGAAAGAAGCTCTATAAATGCATCAAGCGTCCCGTCCTGACGATACTTTTGGGTCAAATCCATGAGCCTGACAGCCGGCTCAATGTTTTCTGTTAATTTTTCTACAAGAATTAAAGTCTCTTCTCTGTCTATATTTACTCTGATTCTGTTAATAGCTGGCATTATCTCTTCCGAGAGTCTTGAGATCATGGGAGTCATCTGATTTGTCAGTTCCTTTGTTACTTCAAGCATTTCAAGCATACGAAGGAAAGTATCGATGTTTCCTACAACCTTTTCCAGTAACAGTATTATTTCATCTCTGTCAAGCTTTGCCCTCATGCTGTTTACCGTCGGTGCAACTTCTTCAGTAAGTTCTTTTAGCTTGGGTAAGAGTTGTTCCATCAAATCCAAAGTTGTTTCAAGGAAAAAATTAATTTCAGAAATATGTTTTATCTGGACATCGAGACTCTCTTCCGGTTTTTTATCCATTTCCTGCATTAGTATTACCTCCTGATATCAAATGTGTTAGATGAGCCCTTTGAGCATCATGCTCCAGTACATAGGTCTCAACATGTACACTTTGAGTGCCCAGTTAGTCCACATCTCCTGAGCGGGTGAGATAGACTTCTCATAATCGAACTCAGCGAACAGTGCTTTACCGTATCTTGTCAGAATTGGACAGATAATATGCCCATTATACTTATCTTTAGGAGTGCCTCCTCTGATGGTAGCCACGAGATTTTTTGCAAGAACCTCTGCCTGTTTTCTTGCCCCAGAAGCTGTCTTTGAGGTTGGGTAATTGGCACAATCACCGATTGCATAGATATTGGAGTATTCTTTGTGGATAAGCGTATGTTTATCCGCTCCGATCCAGCCTGTCGGGTCTGCAAGAGGTCCATCTTCAAGAAATTCCTCTATGCCATTAGGTGGAACCACAACGAGAAGGTCAAAGTTCTCTACATCACCCTCGAATGATTTTACCTCTTTGTTTTCGACATCAACACGTGCCGGATTGAAGCTCGTTACGACATTGATACTTCTGTCCTCGAAAATCCTGTCAAACTTTGCGGCATATGGCTGTCGTGCAAATGCCTGTGGAAGTGTTGTTGTCAGTGTTATATCGACTCTACCTCTCATATTCTTTTTTCTGAAATAATCATCCGCCATTAAAATAAACTTTATCGGTGCTCCCGGGCATTTAAATGGCATTGGACCTTGAATAAGTACAATCCTGCCTCCTTCAAACTCTTCCAGAGCGTTTCTTAACATAATAGCTCCCTCAAGTGTATAGAACGTATGTATGCCATTATTACCCAGATTTTCCTCCACACCGGGTATTTCATCAAAAAGCAATCTTGCTCCCGTTGCGAGAATCAAATAATCGTATTCAAGTTTTCTACCGTTCTTTGTCTCAACGTAATTTTCTTCAGGATTTATATTATTAACTTCATCCTGAATAAAGTTTACGCCAGCAGGTATAACATCTTCCATTGGTTTTACTATATTTTCAGGTTCTTCCAGACCGAAAACAATGAGAGTCTGTCCTGGTTGATATATATGTTTATCACTTCTCTCTACTATCGTTATATTCGCTTCATCCATAGAAAGGGACCATCTCAGCCTTGCAGCAGCCATTATTCCGGCACTTCCACCACCCAATATCAATATCTCTGTCATCTTCAATCTACCCCCTACGGTTCAATTTGGTTATTATTTAACGCTGTTAAAGAGAAGATTTTACTATATTTAAATATTTTGGTCAAAAACAATCTGGATCTTTTTTGTATCACATTTAAAAAAAAATCGTGTATCAACCTTAATTTGGCTTTATATTACCTGTTACCTTTCTTTTAGCCAGTTAAAGTATTAAAACTAAATATTTTTTCTTTTTTTCTCTAATAAAATTGAGGTTATTGTTAATAACTTAATCCATTTTAAACACATAATTATAAGGTTAAAATTTATTATTAATAAGCATTATCATAATATTTTTTTATTTTATTTTTTATAAATCAATCAATTTACATTTATAAAATATAAGTAATTACTTTTTATTAACAATTAAATTTTCCGAAAAATTTAAAAATAATAAGAGCAATCACATAAATACCGGGGAAAATTCTGGGTTGCATCACCCCCGGTACAATCCTATTTTTTCCACAAATCGGATTTGATGCAGAAAAATTTCAGACCATCATATCTTCTATTTTAACTTCAGTTTCTTTGACCTTAATTTCTTCATAAATTTCTGTAAAATAGTTCATTTTCTCAAAAAATGAAGCAACTCGCTTTGCTTCTTCAAAATCAGCAGTTACAAAGCTACCTACATTAATGACAAGATTTCCCCCACATTCCATTCTGCCGAGTCTGACGTAATATATACTCATATACTTCACTTTTATGCAGCAATATGTTATCTTTCAAATTTAATAAATGATTTGAATCAATCATGATGAGATGCTGAAAAATGGTAAATGGAGGTTGTAGCTTAATTTATCCTATTCACATGCGTCAACCCAGATTGCTTCTTCCGGGCAGGCTTCAACACAAGAACAGCACTCTTCACAATCCTGCATATTCACTGGAACTGCCTTATTGTCTTCGTCAAGCTCAAAAACTTCCTGGGGGCATACGGAAATGCACTCTGCATGTCCTTTACATTTATCTCTATCAACAACAACATTTGCCATTACATTCACCTGATTGCTGTTCAAGAATTGTAGTATTTAATCTTTTTGTTATAATCTATAACTCAGGAGAGGGTATAATTTAAATTAGTCTTCAAAATATCCAGTTTGAACATAAGATTTATAAGATCAACTCATGATTTTTATGTATGGAGATGGAAATAAGAACCAAGGATTATGATATTGATTTCGACAGGGCAATGAAACTTGCAAAATCACTCGCAGCAAATTTTGGTGATTCGATGATGCTCTCTTGGTGCAATTACAGAAAGAATGAATGGTATCCTGTTGCGGAGTGTTGTGGAAGTGATAGCTGGCAGATTTATGCAGAAAACAGGGGGGCAAATCTTAAAATCAAGGTTAATGAAGAATTCGTATTCATGTTCAATGTTCAGGAGGAAGTCTGATAAACTCAAACGATTTTCTCAAGTAGTTTACCGCTGATCACCTTTCTTTTTCTTTTAGCGGGGATAAGATTATCCAGCATTTTTTCCTCAAAAGTATCTCTCTCCTCCCTGTAGAAAATTCCGATAGGGATTCTGGAGTCGCTGCTATAGTCCCACTCTCTTATCTTTTTTTCTGCATCTTCTCTTCCTGAAATTTCGTCGATTTCGTAAACCCTTTCATTGTAGTAATCATAGGTGTTGAAGTAGGTGTAGCACGGTTGCAGTATTTCCACGAATGAGAATCCTCTATGATTTATACCTTTTTCAATAACCATCCTGAGATTCTTCATTCTGTTCGAATACGACCTTGCCACGAAAGTTGCTCCGGCATCAAGCATCAGCAAAAGCGGGTTAAAAGGTCTTTCAACACTACCCCGTGGTGTTGATTTTCCCTTAAAGCCCTCGGGACTTGTCGGGGTGAACTGACCGGTAGTGAGGCCATACACTCTGTTGTTGTGGATAATGACAGTTATATCCACATTCCTCTTTGCTGCAAACATCAAATGCAGGAGTCCTTCTCCGTACGCATCTCCGTCTCCTGCAAATCCCACAACGGTAAGCTCAGGATTGGCGAGCTTTATTCCAGTTGCTGTTGCCGGGACTCTGCCATGTATAGTGTAAAAGCTGCTCACATCCACATAATCAACTATCTTTCCGTGACAGCCTATCCCGGAGACCATTACAAGCTTCTCTGTATCCATCTCAGAGAAAATTTTTCTCACAGAATTCAGAATTGCAAAGTTTCCGCAACCCGGACACCATGTATTCTTTGCATAGGTCTTGAGGTCAGATTTCTTTTCGGTCATTGCAACACCACCTCAAGCCTTTCAACAAGCTCATCGACGAAGAATGGGCGTGCATTGTACTTCAACAGTCTTTCTTCAACCTTAATACCATTGCATTCAAGCAGTCTTGCAAGCTGACCGGTTGCATTTACTTCTACTGCTATCAATCTCTTATCCTTCACCTGCCCGGATATGTCGGGAAAAGGCTCCATAATTATGGGTTGCACAACTTTCAAACCGAGAATTTCAGCAGCTTCAACAACCGCTCCCTTCGTTGAGCCCCATGTGAGAACAACGGTATCTGAATTGCTACCATATATTTTGAATTGTTCAATTTTTCTCAATTCATTTACAAGTACCTCTCTTTTTCTCAATCTCTTCTCCTGCATTTTTGCTATTTTCTCTGCTTCTTCTGTCGTGATCCCATATTCGTCGTGTGCATAGCTGTTTGCCTTTACAACTGCATCACCGGGAAAAGCTAAGGAAGAAACTCCACTTTGGGAATCTCTGTATCTGAGATATTCTCCTGTTCCATCCCAAAATTCAGCCTCTTCTTCTCTCACTTCATACAGTGTATTGTCAAAGCTGTAGTTACTTTCACTCAGGTGCTTGTCAGCAAGAATAAAAGCAGGAATCTGGAGTTTCCATGCGATGTTCATCGCCAAACCAGTATAATAATATGCTTCCTCCGCATCACCTGGCGCAGCCACAAATCTCGTAAATTCTCCATGTCCGGCGTTCAAAATGAAGTGTAAGTCAGACTGCATAGTGTATGTTGGAACTCCAGTGCTTGGACCAGTCCTCTGGCTCACTACTACTGTTACCGGTGTCTCGCTCTGAGCAGATAAGCCCAACCCTTCTACCATAAGAGAAAAACCCCCTCCTGAACTTGCAACCATTGTTTTTGCTCCCGCATAAGCTGAGCCGAGAGCCATAAGCATGACTGCTATCTCATTTTCTGGATGGACAACAAGAATATCAAACTCTTTGCTGTTTGCGGCAAGAAAGTGAAGAATACTAGTGGATGGGGTCATCGGATATGCATAGTATGCATCCATGCCTGCATCCACAGCTCCAAGAGCAATTGCTTCGTTACCCGATATCACCGGCAATGTTTTCTGACTTAATCTCTCAATCTCGAAATGACTTTCGACCATATCGTAGCATTTTCTCGCTATCTCAAGATTCAGCTCTGTATTCCGGGGTATAAATTTGTAAAAGACTTCTTCCACAATTCTCCAGTCTATTCCCAGAACCCTTGCAAGTGAACCGATTGCCGCGGAATTTCTCATTATAGGGATTCCTTTCAATTCTTTTACAATTTCTTTAAAAGGGACTGCTACTCCTTCCGCATCAAATGAAGCATCGTGAAGCAGAACACCTTCATCTTTCAGTTCACCAGAATGTCTCTCAACCGTTAATTTATCGAGGCCAACAATTATGTCAACCTTCTTTGTGTTTGCAAGAATTTTCTTTTCCGATATTCTCACAATTGAGAAATTGTGACCTCCACGGATAAGAGAAGGGTAATCATCATAAACAAATGCCCTGTATCCATATCTGCTCAGAAGCTTTGCAATCAGGGTTGTTGCAACTCTTATGCCGTGTCCTGCCTTACCACCCATCAGAATAGAGATGTCATTAACTTTTGCCATAATCTACCACCCTCAACTTTATAATCAATTATTGATAACATATATATAAATTTTGATTGATTTTATTCCTATTAATTATTTTAATAAATGACAAAATTTATTGATGATGAATATTTCACAAGTAGTATGGCATTGTTAACACTCCTTCATCCTGTTGTTGCATCGACTGCCATAATTCTGTGTTATATCAACGCATCAATGGGTATTTCGAGATACGGACTGAAAGTTCTTGATTTCAGAAGAGGGGCTCACATCAGCAATGGTAGATTTTTCATAGTTTTGTTATACGTGGCTTATCTGCTTGGATTGTACGGCATTGTTTTGCTCGGGCTGAAGCCGTTTACCACACCCCATGCATACTATGGAATACTTCTTTTGCTGATATTCAGCACTGGAGTGTTTTTTGCATTTTTGGTTTTAAGAGGAAATATGAGATACGTGAAAATACATGGCAGGATAATGCTGATTGGTGCGCTTCTTTTAGTAATTCAGATTGTAAGCGGGGTAGCAAATCTGAGATATCTTCTTGGTCTTATTTAGCCTTTCTGAATGATTATTTTCCCATTTTCTTCAAAGAATTCCACCCAATCTCCATCCTTAACCTTCAGAGTTTCTTTTACCCCCTTTGTGAGGCACACATCCGAACCCTTCAACTTTGACTTTCCGAGAGATTTCATGATTTAAAATTCTGTGCAAGGTATTTGAAATTGTTGGTAATAAATATTGTATCATAGTAAGAATATTTTTAAATAAATTTTAATCTATTCAAAAATTTTAAATAACTATTTACGTCATTGTTTCTGTGAATGGGAACTGGCTTATAGAGGCCATTTTTAATCCTGATTAACTCAGCCATAAATGACACCTCCCTCAAAAATTACCTCTTTCACTGCTGATCCTTCCAGAAACATCTCACCAAGAAAAACCTGAATTACAACTCCAACGGGTTCGTTTCTCAATACCTCTGGTGGAAACTGATTAAGCCAACTTCTGAACTCTTCTATTTGCATGTTTAACCCTCCACTAAAACAGTTTTCCCCTATTGTAATCAAACTCCAAAACGAAACCCTTTTCAACTTCTAAAATATTAGGGTCTCCCCATCATAACCCTCACTTATCTCAACAAAACTCAATTGAGACTACCTAAATCCGGAAACAATTAACTCCCTGAATGTGCTTCAGGCTAA
>MTMJ01000110.1 GCA_002010045.1 Archaeoglobus sp. JdFR-22
GCTATGTATCTTTTTGTAGGGAGTTATATGGGTTTGTTATTTAGAGTATTGAGATGTTAGAATTGGTATTTTGTTGGTAATTTTGTAAGCACCCTAATAAACCTTGGAAATTCTTTATCTCCCAAAATTAATCTTCCAACATTCAATGCTCTCTTTACATCTTTTGTCTTTAGCAGCGAAAACGTTACAGCCTCATCGAAGATATAATCAGAAGTATATGCCCTCCCATATTTACCTCTCATGACATCTTCAAGCAATTGAACTCAAACTCGAAAGTCTTATTAATTTTCTTCGTTATCATTCATCATGACAAAAAAGATAGCTCTTGTTGCGTGCAAGAGAGTAAGGCAGCAGAATATCTGCCCTGCGGATGCAAGGTGTCTTGTTGCCTTAATGAAAAGAGAGGGAGAATTTGAGAGATACAGGGGTGAGGATGCCTCCATTGTTGGCATTGTTGAATGCGGAGAATGCCATGGCGAGAGAGCACCACTACAACTTGCTTCTTTGAAGGGTGTGCTCGCTGCACTCGGAGAGACTGCAGATGTAATTCACACCGGGACATGTATCTCAGCTTTTTGCAGGCATAAGGATGAATTGATGAACTATATCAAAAACAAAGTTAATATTGAGATTGTTGACGGCGGGCATAGGTATGCACCCCCCTCAATATTCCCTTAATTTTTTATGTCGCCCAAAGACCCCGTAGTTCAGGCTGTGAACGACCTTCTCGTTAAGAGCAGAAGGGGTGAGAAGAAAGTAAAAAAAACTGTTGAAGGTTATCTGGGCTATTCTGTAAAAGAAATATCTGATTTAATTCAGGCATTTGAGAAAATCAGCACTGACAGAGCAGTCCTTGAAGCAATGAAATCAAATGCTGAAAAGAAGTATGGAGAACTTGGTAAAAGGATGGTGGAGCTCACAATCAGGAACTCAATGGCAATGCTGAAGTTGAGAGAAATTGCAGAAAAAGAGAATCTCAGAAAGATTGATAGCAGACAGAAAGCTCTGGAAATAATTGATAATGTCTTCGGCTCCCGCTATGACTACATTGACCTGCTTGACGACATGGTTACAATCGAGGAACTGCTATGCGAGAATAAAAACGCGGTATCGAGATTCTTTTCAGGATATATCACAAAAAAATACAGAAAAAAGCTTGAAATACTTGAGAAGGAACTGACGCAGGGTTAAATCTTCCGTAAAAATGAAATACTTCTGGAACTGTTTTTGAAGGTGCTGGAAGATTTCGCAGAAGTTAAAGATAAAGTATCCCTTCTGAAACCATCTCCTGTTCACATGTTCTCAGAATTGATGACGAGATTACAACCGGCATAATTGCCCATGAACTGGCTGAAATTCTGGCAAGAGAAAAGGGCATCTCAGAATCTGTCAAATTGAAAAAATTTATTTAAATTGAGTATAGAACTGTTTTAATGAGAGATTCAATCAAAACGGGGTTCAGCTTCGGATTAACTTCCGGTATAATAACAACTCTCGGTTTGATGGTTGGTTTAACCTCAGGCACAAATTCAAAGCTTGCTGTTATCGGTGGTATTCTCACCATAGCTATAGCTGATGCTTTTTCGGATGCGCTCGGCATCCATATTTCAGAAGAGGCTGAAAACAAACACAGCGAGAAGGAAATCTGGGAATCCACCGTCTCAACATTCCTGTTTAAGTTCATTACCGCAATCACATTCATTATTCCGGTTATTATGCTTGATTTATCCACTTCAGTTATTGTAAGCATTATATGGGGATTATCTCTACTCGGAGTGTTCAGCTACCATATTGCAAGGAGTAAGAACGTTAACCCGTATATTGTGATTGCAGAGCATATTTTGATCGGCTTGGTGGTGATTGTAGCATCACATTATGCAGGAAGTTTGATAAAATCAGCTTTTGGATAATTAGGCTAATGCAGGGTTTACTTACACTTATTCAAAGATGTAAATATTAATAAAATAAATATTTTGAGATTAAATTGTAAATCAATAATAAGTATTTGGAGAAAAATTTATATAACTTAAAGTATTAACATCGTTAAAGTCAGGGTGGTATTTTTCTAAGCTTACATACCTCCAGTCAGAGAACTGCCCTGACTCCTTTAAAAAAGGAGGTGGTGTTTTATGGGAGTAAAGATAGACCTGGATAGGTGTGAAGGATGCGGAACGTGCGAGGAAGTCTGTCCTGAAGTGTTTGAGATTGGAGATGATGAAAAAGCACATGTCATCGGTGACTGTAAAAAACACAGTGAATGTGTTGAAGAGGCTATTGTAAGCTGTCCGGAGGAGGCAATCAGTTACGATGAAGAAGGTTGCTAACTGCTTGTTACGCTGAGAAAACGTTCGAAGGTGCGTTTCCTGAGGATCTGGATTAACCTGTAAACAGCCATATTGTAATAACTCAGAGATTTTTAAAATGCCTCTGCAAGACTTCTGCAATTTCTACCACCAGAACTGGATTATATACCTTGCAGAGAGCAGCAGTATAAGTATGCTGAGCATAAACCTTATCTTTACCTCTGGAACATATCTCTGAAATCTCGCACCTGCATAAATCCCGGCAAGACCGCCTGAACCGAGTAGAAGCCCAATTTTCAAGTCCGGGGGATAGCCAAGTACAGTAAAACTTCCGATTCCGATGACTGAGGCTACAAATGTTCCGAGAAGGTTTGCTCCAGCTACTGTGTGAATGGGAAGATGAAAAAATGCGACAAGCAAGGGAGACATTAACGCTCCGCCTCCAACACCATATGCACCGCCAATTACCCCAATCACAAGAGCTGTGAGAAACATGAGAAGAGGGGAAAAAGAAGATTTTTCACCCCAGAAGTCAAAGACTACTCTGTTAACACTGATTCTTTCAACCTTTACAACTCCTTTTACACCTCTGTGCTCCTTGACCTTCTCATCAAATCTTTTTACTCTTTTTTCAGGCTTTATTGCAGACCTTAACAGCCTGAATCCAATGTAAAGCAGAACAAAGCCAATAAAAAGCTTGAATGTTTTCGGTTCAAGAAGATACGTTATTCTCAGCAGAGAACCGAGATAAATTCCGGGTATGTAGCCGGCAATGATTATCAATGCAAGAACCCATATCATCCTTTTCTCTCTCCAGTATCTGTAAACACCACTCGGAATTGCTATGATGTTGTAAAGGAAGTTTGTGGCGTTCACAGAAGGGTTAACAAACCCAAGAATGCTGAGCTGGAATGGGAGGAGCAGGAAAGCACCCGAAACTCCTGCCTGAGAACACAAAAATCCGATTATGAAAGACACAATTGGTATTAGACTGAGAGGTATGTCCATGAAATTTATTCTTAGAACAACTTATAATTTTAACTGCATTACTCAGTTTTTAACTTACTCTGTCCTGAGTATATGCGTATTGCTATGAACAAATACTTCCCTCAACCCGCATCTCTCAAATTTTTCCGCATCAACGTTGTAAATCCTCTTTTCCTGATACCCGACAATTACGTAGCTCACGTTGTATTTTTTCAGCAAATCCAGAATCTGATAGCAGTTTTTGGATGAATAAATTGTTCTGACCTCACCCATCCTTTCTCCAAGCTTTTCACCGTTTCCCCTCCACTGTACCTCGTGACCGGGCCACGCTATAATTGTGGGATTGCCTGTGAATGCTGCAAATCTGCCACCATAATTGTAGCATTTTAACGCTTCTTCCACTATTATTCCATCTCTATCCTTCAACCACCTGATTGCCTCATAATCTCCCTCACTCCAGTCTCTGACAAATTCCATGCCATTGAGTGTAAATTCCGCTCTGTGATATCTGAGAGGAGTAGCAATTGCTGGATAGACAAGAGTAAGGATGAATAAACCTATCAAAATGATGTTCAGAGCTTTCTCTTTTTCTTCAATTGCCTTCGAAAGAACCATGGCACCGGGAATCGTTAGCATTAGCCACGAAGCAAGATAGAACTTGAATACTGTATTCAGTCTTGTATCAATAACCACAATTTCCGGGACAAATATCAGAAAAGTGGCAGAAAGTGTTAAAATTGCCAGAAAATCCTTTTTCAAAGCTTTTTTTGCAGACAGGAGCATTAGGGGAACAATCGCAATTGCTATTGGAATGAAAATTGAGGCAACAATTCCGGAAAAGATGGCAAGTCCAAAGAACTGTGTTCTGAGTTCTTCTTTAAAGTAAAAATAAGCAAAAGCAAGTTGAATTGAGAAAAACATGAGAAACTGTATTAAATCGGATTTATCCTCAGGAAAACTTATCTGCGCTGCCTGTAAATCCATCGTGGTCGAAAATAGGGCTATTAATAAGGCAGAAGTGGAGAGAATAAAAAAATCAAATCCAATTTCGTTCATTCTGTTTCTGACGTCTTTTCCAACCCATTTAATAATGATGACAGCAGCAATCAGGAGCATTGAAATCGGCGCATCCCACGAATTGGTTATGAACAGAATAAAGACCAGAGGTATGAGTGTTATGCCAGCAAATCTCTTTCCTCTGTAATATTCATAAAGTATTGCAATGAACAGTATCTTAACCGGAATCGCAACAACGTGAGCGTGAAAATCAGCATGGATGAAGCTGAAGTAAGGGAACTCGTTTATTGTCCCTTCTATTACCCGCGTCGGATTCCAGTAAAACAGGAAATCGGGTAGTTCTAAGATGAGAAGGGCTTTAAAAAACTCATATGCAGCATACATATTGCCCGAAAATAGAACAAAAACTGTGCCAAATATCGCCCTATCGCCCACTAAATCCCTCAAAAATCCATACACAAGCATTGTCGCATAGGCAGATATTGAGGCGATTGCAATATTGTAGCCAATTTCTGCTTCAACGAAAGACATCAGTGTAATCGCAGCACCAATAACATATCCGAAGTAGTAGTAGAAATTGAGGTTGCCTCCAGCAAGAAATGGGTCTGCTGGAGGAAAAATTTCTGCCTTAAGTACTGAATTCAGAAAAGCAATGTCCATCAACTTCTCCGCTCCGAATATGTCGGGAATGAGAAAACGTAAGAAGAGAAAATAGGTGAAAGATGTGAGGAAGACAAGCTCGGCTTTCCCGTCAACGTCAATTCTCTTCCTTTTTAGGATAATAAAAATGCTCAAAACTGTAAAAAGGGTAAGAGATGTGTAAAAAACATATTTGAATGGAAAAAAGAAGGAAAATACAAACGATACAAGACATAAAATCAGGAAAGCGAGAAATTTTGCCTGATAGTACCTGAACTGGGGAAAAATCTGTGAAAATAGAACCGATAGCAGGATATAGAGAGGTAATGCTGACATATTCACTTCATTTCCTCAAATCCTTTAGTCTGACGTTCAGAGATGTTAAAGCAACTACACCCAGGAGTAATGTGATAATATTCTTCAGTGCATGGTCTATAAGTGATGTTGTCAGTGCGAGGTCTCTGTCAACGCTGAGAGCAAGAATCCCTGTCATCACCACCTCGTACGTTCCGATTCCGCCGGGTGTGAGCGGCACCATCTTCGAGATGTTTGCTATGCTTACTGCAAGAACAACAAGTGGCAGTAAGCTGACTCCAAATGACAGCATTATGAAATGAGTAACGAGAATGTCAGAGGTCCATACAAGCAATGAAGTTATCAGAATTGTCACTGAAGCTCTTGTCTTTATCAAGTCCTTAAAGTCTCGCATTATCTTCCCCAGAATGTTCTCCATTCTTGAAAGAATTACAGCAATGGCAACTATTCCCGCAATCAAAATTATGGCATAGAATGAGTATGATGCATACTGTGTATTGCTCAATGCAATTATTCCATAGAAGGAGAAAATGACAACAGCAAGCACGTCAAACACCCTCTCAACAGCAAGACCACTGAATGAAGTAGTAAATGGAACATCTTTCATCTTGAAAAGGTAAGCTCTTGCAAAATCACCGACTCTCACTGGCGTTATAACATTCACAGTCTGGCTTATTGCCACACTCTCAGATGAAAAAATAGATGAGGTTCTGTAACCTAGTTTCGATATTATGTAACGGTATCTTTCACCTCTGATTGCATATGATAGGGAGTATATGAATGCAGCAAAACCTATCAGAGACAGTTTTGCAGTTGAGAGTCTTGCAATTACGCTTTCAGCTCCAACATACATTATCAGCGAGGCAATAATTGCGAAAGCAAGAAGAATTGAAGTAATAAAAAATTTTCTGCTGGTTTTTACTTCATCACCCCACATTCTGAGAATCTGAGAGAACATGTACAGAACATCTTTTGTGAATCTCACCTTCGTTTCACTGCTCTGCCTCCATTCAACAGGAAATTCCTTCACGCTGTAACCCATTCGCTGGGCAAGAATCAGCAGTTCAGTATCCCAGAACCAGTGATTGTCCTTTATTTTATCCGATAATTCAATAAATGAATTCCTCCGGAATGCCTTGAACCCGCACTGGTGGTCGTGCAGCTTTGAACCCAGAAATTTTCTCACGAGAAAGTTAAAAGCCCTTGATGCAAAATCCCGCTTAAAGGGTCTGTCTCTGATACTCTCTTCCATCAATCTCGAACCTGTCGCAAAGTCGTATCCTTCAACTGCAATCGAATCAATCAATTCTTTCAGGTGTTTCATGTCTGTGGATAAATCTGTGTCAAGGTAAATCACAACGCTGCCTTCTGCCTTAAGGATTGCATTTGTCAATGCTCTTCCTCTACCCAGCCTCTCTTTCGAGTGCAGATGTTTGATTTTCTCATTTTTATTTGCAAGGTCTGAAGCAACCCTGTCAGTGCCATCACTTGACCCATCTTCGGCAATTATGATTTCATACGCATAATCGGTGTCATTGAGGAATTTGAGCACTTCCTTAACAGTACTCTCAATTCTGCGTGCTTCATTGTAGGCTGGTAGAACAACACTGACTTCTGGCATGAAATCACATTGAGTGTTTGTATTTAGTTCTTTTCCGCTATTTTTAAACATTATCTGTTTTCAGGATAGAGTATCCTCTACAGGAAGCAATCGCTCCCTCAACAACCCCCTCAATTTTCTGAATTGTGAGAGATTTTTTAGGCTTGAAAGCATGTATTTCCTTTCCCTCATGATTCCTGATTAATACCTCGGCTATATTCATCCCATATACTTCCTCAAAAAGTATTGCAGGAGTTGTTATTCTCGGATTGACTTCAATTACATACGGCACATCACCCAGAACCATATCAACCCCTACATATCCAAAAAGACCGTTTATAGACTCTACAGCCTTTATCGCCTCCTCCACAACTTCCTCAGAATAAAAAGGAACGACTGACCCACGAAATTTAAAATCATCCAGAATCTGCCTGTTAACACTCAGGACGTTTATTTCATCTCCAACCAGCAAACTTACACTCATGTCAATGCCTCTGACATATTCCTGAGCCATCCATCCTGCAGGGATTTCTTCTGAATTACTGATACGTATTCCATTACCACCACACGAAAACCGGGGTTTTACCAAATAATACCCTTCAATTTGTTTTAAAGATGATTCTGGAACGTTTACTCTACTTTTCAGTTTAAGATACGTTAACCATTTATCCGATGTCAGATACACTGCCTCAGATGAACTACCGAGATTTTCTGTTTCCTCCTCAACATAGCGTATGAGCTCGAAAAGCAGGTTATCTTCTTCTGGAGCGATAATCAACGAGTAATCCGAGCTATGAGTGCTGGTTTTAAAATCATCAATCCAGCTGTCCGTCACAGGTAAATTGAAGTGTTCCTTAAGCTCTGGATTGACAAAAGAATTGATTTCTGCTATCGCATTGAATTTGTCATAAAGAGTCTTGAACATTGCAAGTCCTTCAACAGCAATATTATCGGGTATGTCTCCAGTGCATGTTCCGTATTCGAACAGGAATATACTCATTTTTAATTCAATCTTAAAACAGATAAATTAATTTTTCCTACTGGATAAATCTTATATATCCTGAGGTGCAGCTATAATACGTTATTCTAAACTAACATATCTTATCTGAACTCATTCCTAAGAAGAAACAGGGGGTGGGCGAAGATGAGAATTGCCTTAATAAGCACATACGGTGTAAAATGTGGAATTGCAACCTATACAGACCATCTTGCCCGGGAACTTTCCAAGAAACATGAGGTCAAAGTATTTGCAGAAGATGTTGTTGGGAATAGCCAGCCTGAATTCAATTCGGAGATAGAATATGTCAGATGTTTCAATAGAGAAAACAATGATAGAAGACTGGAAGAGACTCTGAAATCATATAATCCAGATGTAATCCACATACAGCACGAATACGGAATTTTCAGAGATTTAAAAGAGATGCTTCTAAGGGTTCGAAAAGCCTTCAGCGGAAGGACAGTAATGACGCTACACACAGTGAATATCAGCAACGGATTTGATTTGCATGACTGCGCAGATTTTTTCATTGTACACAAAGAGTCTGCAAGGGACTATCTTTTAATGGAGGGGGTTAGCGGAAGAACTGTGAGAGTAATACCACACGGCACCCTTGTAGTTCCGCACATTCCAGCAGAACAGGCGAGGAAAAAACTTGGATTGCCCATTGACAGAAAAATAATACTTTCTCATGCATTCTTCGAGAGGAGAAAAAACATAGATAAGATAATTATGGCTGTTGCTGAGCTGAGACACGAAATACCACTGTACTACATCCATGTCGGAGACATCCACCCTCAAAAGACAACCAGCTGCCAGATTTACCACGATGAATGCGTGAAAGCTGTCAGGCAGCTTGGTCTTGAGAATTATGTGAAATTTGTCAAAAGATTTATCCCGGATGAAAAACTTGTGTATTACCTGAATGCCTGTGATGTGATAGTAACTCTCGAGAACGATAATTATCCAAGAGTGTGTGCTTCGGGCATCATGCACACGGTTGCATTCAAACCAGTGATTGCATCTGACGTCACAAACTTCAACGAGTTCCCTGATGGAAGCTTCTACAGAATAGACATCGATGTCGATTCACTGAAGCATGCGATAAGGGAGATTGTATTTAACCCGGATTTGTCTGCAAGGCTTTCCCACGATCTGTTAAGTTATGCAGCAGAAACCTCATGGGAAAAGGTTGCAAAAGAGCACATCAGACTTTATGAGGAATGCCTGTCAATCTCCGTAACTGAACAGGTTACATGAATCTTCACGATGGTCTTCTTCAAAATCTTCGTCATTCAGAATAATTGCAATATCAGCACAATTTTTTAGAGCGGCAGAGAATCCGGGTTCAGCCCCTATTATGATTGTTTCCTTTCCAACCTCCATTGCCTTGTTGAGAACTGCCTTAAAATCAGCATCTCTTGTAACGAGAGCTATAGCATCAATCGCATCATTGTAAATCATCTCCATGGCTTCAACGGCCATCCTGACGTCCACATCCCCGGAAGTGATTATCGGTTCGAAACCCTGATTTTCTATTGCTTCAACAAGCTTCTCACCTGCATACTGATTCAGAAAAACCTTCGCAACCTTGATATCTCCGTAATCTGATAAAATATCTCTTATCTCAAACAAATTTATATTAAACTCCTTTCTCAGCATGTTGGGTCCATCAACAAGAAGACCCATTTTTCGAGAGTCAGCTTCCTTCTTTGAAGAAAGGTAAGTTCTGATTTTCTGAAGTTTAGAAAAACTCAGTTTTTTTCGTATAGCCATTTTAACCACTCTTCCTCCTTTACCTCCCCTCTGGGTAATTTCTTAAAAAGAATATAAGTTTAAAAAGTTTATTGGGAATTTTTTTTCCTTCTGTGTATGATGTGATTCACCGCCCTTATAACCGCATCGATTGATGTCATTATGATGTCTGGACCGGCAGAGCGGGCTGTGAAGGTATCTCCAACATCATCTTCCACTGTCACGTACACCTCAGCAAGGGCATCACTTCCTCCAGTTATCGCATCCATCCGGAACTCTGTTATCCTGACATCCTTACCTACAAGTCCTGTCACTGCGTTGAGTGCAGCATCAACCGGTCCAACTCCTATCGCAGACTTTACCTTCCTGCTTCCTGATATATCCGCATTGATTACAGCAGTTGGAGTTATTTTATTGCCTGTAAGTACTGTAACCTCATTGACGTTGATTGATTTTTCTTCCTTTTTCAGCTCACCAAGCAGTATTTCAGCAATTGTGAAAAGATCCAGATCCGTAACTTTTTTACCCTTATCTCCAAGATCCTTGATTTTCTCGACAATTGTTGATAATTGTTCCTCGTCAACACTGTATCCCGCATCTTCAAGTATCTTTTTGATTTGGTGTCTTCCTGCATGCTTTCCTATAACAATTCTTCTCCTGTGACCCACCATCTCAGGCGTTATTATCCCGGGTTCAAAAGTTGCAGATTCTTTGATGACACCGTGAGCATGTATTCCAGATTCGTGAGAGAACGCATTATCACCAACGATGGGTGTATTTGGCGGGATTTTGATGCCGGTCATCCTCTCTATTAGCTTTGAGGTCTCAACAAGATATTCTGTTCTGATATTTGTTTTTATGCCTTCAATACTGTGCAGAATCATCACAACTTCAGCGAGAGAGGCATTTCCTGCCCTCTCTCCAATCCCATTTATCGTTACCTGCACCTCATCTGCTCCAGCAAGGACAGCAGCATGAGTATTTGACACTGCCAGCCCTAAATCATTGTGGCAGTGAACATCTATGGGGATTTTCAACTCGCCCCTCAGTTCTTTTATTATTTCATAAAATTTGAAGGGGGTTATCACTCCCACGGTATCAGGAACGTTTATTATATCAACACCTGCATTCTCAACTGCCTTATTGATTTTGATCAGATACTCCATCTCTGTCCTCGTAGCGTCCATGGCGGAAAACATACATAGCCTGCCATTGTCTTTGATATACTCAACTGCATCCACTGCCATCTGGATAATCTCATCCCTGCTCTTCTTTATTGTGTGTTCAATCTGGATTCTGGATGTTGAGATAAAAATATGAACCATATCGACTTCAGAATCGAGAGCAGAATCAATATCACTTCTTACAATTCTTGACAATCCACAAATCTTTGAATCCAGACCAAGATTCGCTATTGTTTTGACCGCATCAAATTCACCTTTTGAAGCCATAGGAAAACCAGCTTCTATAATATCCACTCCAAGCTTGTCGAGCTGCCTTGCAATCTGAATCTTGTAATTCAGGGGAAAGGAGATTCCTGGTGTCTGTTCACCATCCCTCAATGTGGTGTCAAAGACAGTTACATGTTTCATCGCTACGCAATTGCTGAGTTGTTTATAAAATGTTTTGCCTTTAACTTCAAAATACACCGGCAAAAAAACCAGCAAGCCCGAAAGCCATTGCAAGAAGAGTTTGTTTGCGGTATTTTCTGATGTAATTTTTTCCAAATCTACCCTTCAGTAGATTAAATGACACCAGCAGTAGCAGTAAATCTGTTACGGCAACCAAAAAAATATATTTTATGTCCATAAAGTATTCAGCAAGTGATAAAGGTGGTAGAATACTCAGGAAAACGCTAAAAAGAAACAGTATAGCAGAAAATCTTGCTGCAGCCTTTACACCTCTTACTCTGGCTATAGTTTTCACATCCCTGATTGCATCGCCCTCTACATCCTCTATTCCTTTCATAACTTCCCTACCAATTCCCGAAAAGAAAGCAAGAAGAGAGAGCAAAGCTGCAGATGGGACAACTGTATTTTTTGCCACAACACTACCAAAAATGAAAGGAGCTGCCATTGAAAAGGCGATATAGACGTTTCCGCTGAACCCGAACTCTTTCAGCTTTATATCGTACATAAAACCGGCAATTGTTATGACAAAAGCCAGCAAAAAAGCCTCCAGGGAGATCATATAAGCTGTTAAAAATCCAAATGGTGCAAGAAGTGCAAAGAGAATGAAAGCTGTACCTTTACTTAAATCCCCTCTTACAAGTGGCCTGTCAAACCTTTTATTTGCCAGATCAACTTCATAATCGAAATAGTCATTCAATGCGAATGCTGAGGCTTGAAGAAAAATAGCTGTCAAAACCCCTAAAAACATATCTTTCAGAGAAAAATCAAGTCCAGCTGAAATTACAACTCCAATTACAACTCCAAATCCGTACATCAGGCCATGTTCAAGCCTTAGAAGTTCCCATAAAGCTTTAACATTCATTCAATCACGGAACTGTTTCGAGAAAAGCATCAATACCTTTCTCGTAAATTACGTTTCCAACGACAATTATATCCGCATAATCAAGCATAGTCCCCGATGCCTCTTTGCTGTCAATACCGCCTCCATAAATAAGAACAGAATTTTCCAGAACTTCTTTTACTGCTTTTACAACATCAGGATTACCAAACATCCCACTATATTCAATATAAATTACAGGGAGTCTGTATATGAACTCTCCAACGACTGCGTAGCTTGCTGCCTGTTCGGGCGTTAGATCACATTTAGCTTTGGTTACAACTCCAACAGCTGACTTCGGATTAAGAACGATGTATCCTTCAAAAATAACCTCTTCAAGTTTTTTCTTAAATTCTTCAATCCTGTTATAATTAAGTTCAGCCCATTTTGAATGTTTACCTGTTATCCACTCCCCATCCATTGCATTGAGAACTGTTGGGACGAACAGGTAGTCGGCATCATAAAAGACGCCAGATGGGTCTGATGGTTCCAGAACCGTGGGGATTCCGTGATCCTGCACAGCTTTGAAAAGAGACTGAGCTTTCTCATATGTGACATCCTGAGTTCCGGAAATCATCACAGCATCAGTTCCACTTTCCGCAACAGCTTTGATAAGCTCTGGTGGATTCTCTCTATCGGGATCAAGTTTTGTGATGTGCTTCCATTTCTTCCATTTTTGCATAATGCCAGGTTATTATAATTGACTTAATTTTTGCGGTATTCTTAATCCTGAGAAGTATTTTATACAAAATCAAATCAGGTGCTGCCATGGAGTATGTCTTCCTTGGTACTGTCATGCTAATCTCACTCAGTGGAGTTATGGCTCCAGGACCATTGTTTGCTGCAGCAGTCTCTGAGGGAAGAAAGAATATGTTTTCTGGATTTGTTATCTCCGCAGGACATGCAGCAGTCGAAATTCCTTTAATCATCGCTCTTTTCTTATTTGGTGTTGCAGACGTGTCCACATTAGATAACACTATAAATACGAAAAATTATACGTTATTATGCTAAAAGTAAAGGAAATTGTAGAAGAATTAAAAGTCTTTGAGAGAAACAAAGTACCTCTTGAAATCAAAATACTTGGTATAGTAACATACATCCAAACATCTTCAGTAAGAAGAACTGCCAGAAGTACTATCTGAACTTCATCCAGTATCTAAAACATCAGTATGAAAGATAAAGAAGTTCGAAGAGAAACTACTAATTACAACAGAAAAGAAAAGAAGAAACCTTATAGCAATAGATGAAACAGTTGTTAAGGTAAGGAAAAAGAAGTACTATGTTTATTCGCAGCGATGTTGAGAGAAATGAGTTAATTCTGATGAGAGTTTATACAGTGAGGAATTATCTAACTACGAAGTCCTTCATCAAAGAAGTTCTGGAACACTGTGAGAATAAGCTGCGAAAAGGAAGCATTTCTTTCTGTTATACTTCAGAATGGTTCCATCAACGGCAATCCTTGCTATTGCAAGCTTTTTGACTTTCTCTTTCTTAAATTCGAGAACATCCTTGAATTTCTCTATCCAGTAGTGAACAGTAGATTTTCCAACGTTAGGAAGTAGTACTATCCTCCTAAAGCTCGAAGAAAGCAAGTACATCGTTATTGCTAAGCTTAACCTCCAAAGAAACCTTATTCCTTTCGAAGATGCTGAATTCTTCCAGTATTTTAGTAAGGTCGTTTTCTGCTATACCTGCCGTCACCATAAAAGAAAATGAATTGATGTTCAATTATTTATAGGGTCTCCCCATCATAACCCTCACTTATCTCAACAAAACTCAATTGAGACTACCTAAATCCGGAAACAATTAACTCCCTGAATGTGCTTCAGGCT
>MTMJ01000089.1 GCA_002010045.1 Archaeoglobus sp. JdFR-22
GGTTTTATTCAGGTTTATTTCATGTAGAAACGTATTTGGCTATGTATCTTTTTGTAGGGAGTTATATGGGTTAGTTGTTTGGAGAGTTGAGATGTTAGAATGGAGATTTTAGTAATGATTTTGTAAGCACCCTACATATCTTCTACCCTCTCCAGACTTTGTGATTTCAGGCTTGTTCTTGGACATATCCTCAAATACTACCAGATTGCACATCGTCCACGATGTTTTTGAGTGATTTTCTAAATTCAGGAACGTCTAATTGTCCATTGATAATCTCATAAATTAGTTTTCCTTCAGTTTCCTCGAGGCCAAGCTGAAATGCAGTAAAAAAAGCGTCATTAGCAAAAAATTTCCTCAGATTCTCATCCTGAGCAATTAAGGGCTTATCAACAAATCCGGTAACCTGAATGATTACTTCCTTAGAAATCCTATCATTCTCCAAAGGCCTTCTTGGAACCCCCATTTCACCTCCGTTATTTTAGACCCTATTATTGATTACCTCAGGTCATATATATTCTTTATCTTTTTGCTCGAATTTTATAAATTTAATATTTTCACATAGATTATTTTTAAAAAATATTTTAAATATTCTTTCATATCTTTTGTCAAGTTCTCAAATAACCTCAATTCTTTCTCACTAACTGTATCCGGGTCAATGGAGATGATAATCACAAGTCTTTTCATATTTATTAAAATAATTGTCCAGACAAATTCATCTGATACTGACCCAACCATCACTCCAGCAGTATATCTCTCCTCCGCGAACTTCGTTACTGACAGAAAAATCTCCTTTAATCCTGATGATACCGCCGGTCATATCGTCTCCAACCCAGTATCCAGCATTTCCTTCAACCACAATCTCACCACCACTCATCTTCTCACCGAGAATATCGCCTGCATTACCTGTGATGACAATGCTCCCATTTTTCATCATCTTCCCTACCCAGTTACGTGCATTTCCTTCCACGAGTATTTTACATCCGTCATTCAATTTTCCGAGATAATTTCCCACATCTCCCTTAACTGATATCTCTCCACCTTCAGCCTCAGCGCCAAGATAATATGCTCTATTTCCATTCACCTGAATAACTCCTCTCGAATGTCGAAAACCTATGCCCGATACACTCAGATAATTTTCAAGTTGAAAATGAATTCTGTCGTCTTTTTTCATTATAGTGGAGCACATCCCGGAGATAAACGCTCCAAAAAGTCCACCCTTAACATAATTGAACAGAATGTTGTTGAAAAACTCCTCCACCTCGCTCAGGGTAACAGAATACTCCACGGCAATTCTCTCACCCATGTTGAAGATCTTTTCAAGATACTTCATCCTCCAGTGGGGGATTTCAGAGGCTTTTCTCACATAATCCTTTGCAATCTCGTGCAGCTTATTATAATCTGGTGAAATTCGCTTCCTGTATTCTTCTTTCCGGATATTCTCAACTGCAGCATCCTTGAGACTCAGGATGTCGGGGTTAAGGTCAAGTAGTTTTTTGACCATCTGCTTTCACACTCTTCAAAAATTCTCAACCTCACCTGAGGAATAAACTTCACTGAAAGTTCTTCCCACAGCAATCCCCGGAATATCTTCTTCTTTCTCAACCTCAATAAAGGTCACTGAAGAAGGCAATCTGTCCTTAAAAGCCTTATAACTCTGTTTAAATTGCTCATAGTCTTTAACGTCAGATTTTATCCAGATAACTGTGATTCTCATCTTTATTTTCGGTAAAAAATTTAGAAACTCATCCAGGTTGTCAAGTCCTGTATCGGAAATCAGTATACAATCGTCAATTCTGCTCTCAAGCAGGTATCTCTCAAAATCATCGAGGTGAAGTGTGGTACCAAGACCCTGATAAATTTTCAGAGTTTCGTAAATTTTTTCTGCGTTCTTTGTCGGCTTTAATTCAATATTTCTTCCGGAGAAATTTATGACTCCCACTTTTGCTCCATTCTCGATATAGTTTCTTGCAACCGCAAATGCACCAATTACAGCGTATGATACTTCTTTATCAGGATTCCTCATACTACCGGAAGAGTCGATGACTATCAGCGCATCCGGAACTGGTTCGTCGGAAAATCCCTCAAACTCCCTGAATGAGAATTTTTTGGCAATTCCCGGGATAATTTTACCGTAACTGTCTACGGGGCTATAGGTGTCAATGCTATCGTCAATTTCGAAGTCCTTGATTTCATCCGGGTAGAGAGAACCTTTTCTCATCAAGGGGTTGATGTAAATTGTATATTTTCTCGCCCGGCTCAGATACCAGTTTATATCTGGTTTTTCGATCTCATAATCTGATTTATTCCCTTCTGCTACTCCAACCCATCTTTCAACCACTCTGGAAACTTTTTTGAATTCTACAAGCTCCATTTCCTTTGCGATGTCTGTTAAAGCAGCTTTTATCTCCTCCCGAGGAAAATCAATCACTCCAGAGACGGGGAATGGATAGCCTTCAACCCCTTCAATAATGTCCTTTACAATTCTGGCAAATTGCAGTATATTCCTTCTGACTCTGACTCTGCTGACATCCAGATAATCAATCTTTTTCAGCTCTTCGAGTTTCTCAATCAGCTCACCGTCAATCTCCATGCTGCCGAACCTTAGACCGGTTAAGTCTTCAAAAAGTCTCCTCAGAAGGTTATCCACATTTGATGAAACGGACGACTCGCTGTAAAAATGAATTATCCCGTCAAGCCCTCTGTTAATAACTAAATCGAGGGTTACGACTACGTCATCATACAGATTTCGTATAAAACTTGCTTTTATTTCATCTTCTTCTATTTCTTCAATCCAGCTCGTCTCAAGAATTACTGTCTTCAGGTCGTATGGATGCTTTACCCAGTGGTTGAGTTCATGATGGAGCAACCCCTGTATCGCATTATCGCTGTAGAACTCTTTAATCTCTTTATTCACAAGAATTGTGTATTTTCCAGAAGAAAAATCCATCTGAACGGATGAAACATCTGCAAGATTTAGCCTGATTGGAGGATAAAACAGGTCTTTTCTTGCCCTCTGGAAGATATCCTCTAATATGTTAATTCCTACCATGTCCAGCCACTGTCACACTCAATAGACCTGATTATGCGTTCTATCTCTGTCTGATTCAGGTTTTTGGGAACGATATAGAACATACATCTTCCGTCGCTCCAGAAGTAATGTCTTACGTCTCTCAGGGTTGTATAGACTTCGTTACCGTCTATTCTACTCCTGTTCAGGTGAACTCCCCAGTCCTCGAAATGAAGCATTGCCCGGGCCATTCTCTCTGTCTCTTCTTCGGCGATGGTACTGTTCGGGTAAGTGGTAATCCAGAGAGTGATTGATTTTCCACCGCCTCTGTAACCGATAATTGCAACATCTTTAACGAACATTATATTACCGATGTGGGATTTCTCAACGGAAGTAAGAGCTTTTTCTCCCTGCTCCATCCACATAATCTCCATGCCAAGCATCTCCTGCGGGGCGATTTCTACGGCTTTTTTCTCCCCACAACCAGCCAGCAGACAAACAATCAGGATTAGAATCAGCTTTTTCATAACTCTCTCACCAGACTTCGAAAGAATGGATGGTTGATATTTTCAGCAATCTCCTTTGCTTTGCTGTAATCTCTATTTTTGATGAATATGTAGGCTTTAATCTGGAACTCCCGATGCTCCATCCACCTCTTTTTGACAGAATTTAGAATCTCATTCACAGCATAAAACTCATCGCATGAATCCTTCTCAAAATCTCTTACTTTTGCTATCATCTCGTCATTTACACTGCTCCGATGCCATATAATGTAAGGCATTATTGCGAGCAGATGCTCAAGTTCCACTTCTTTGTTCTCCAGCCATGCAAGTGCTTTTGAATAACTGATCAGACTCTTTTCAGCCCTGTTAGATATATTAAAAAGGTCAGAACAGATATAATTGACATAGTGGCAACCATTACACTTTGAGAAATCTTTTTTGAGGCTTACCTGACAGTAAATCTCCTGTCCGATGTAATCGAGCAATAACTCAGCATCTTCTGAAATATCTGTTTTGCTTATTTCTTCCCTCATGGAATCTATTTCTTCTTTTACAGGGATACTTAACTTAATTCCCCGGGATTTAAATCTCTCTTCAATTTCTCCTCTGAATTTTTCACGACATTCGTCCACGTACTCAACGAGTTTATCGGCGTTCTCTGTTAATGAATTCTCAAGAATATAGTCAATCATGCTCTGCGATAGCTTCTTTTCCTGCAATATTCTGTCGTTTACTCCCTTCCTGACAATCCTTTTTCTGACAGGATGTAGTCTTCCTGTCTCAACAGCTATGTCGAATCTGTCGAGTAATGGGGGGATTAGGGCTGTTGCTCCAGCATCCTGATAATTGATGGTGGCAAAAAAAGTTTTATCCGATTTGAAAATAAGCGTCTCTCCTCTGTAATTCCAGATGTTCCTGTCGATTTCGTTGAGAATTGTGCTCTGCTTTCCAACAGGCAATCTGTTTATTTCATCAATTGTGATTACGGGTGAGAAAGGAGGCAACTTCCACTTCACAACCTCTCTACCTTCTCTTTCAAGTGCAGCCAAGTCGAGGGTGGCTTTGATTTTTTCCTCTGTCTGCTCTGGATGACCATGAATTGTTGCTGCCTGTACGAACTCAAGAGGAAGTCCGAGAAAGAGACTGGAGATTCTCTCACTTGAAGTTGTCTTTCCACTCCCGTACTCACCGAAAATAAGTTCTCTTCCATTCAGAATGAGTGTAAGCAATCCAAACAATGCTACTGGCTCATACCTGACACTCCCGATCCCAAATACCTCGTCTCCGAGATAGAACCTCGTGCTTATTATCTCGTAGAGCTGTCCTATCCGTTCTCTACCCATTTTCTACTCTTCTTCCTTTTCCCTGCGATTCACCTTAAAATATTCAAGAAGTTCCATCGGGATTGGAAGCAATATCGTGGTATTCTGATCAGCTGCCGCATCATTGATTGTTTGCAGTATTCTGAGCATCATTGCGCCCTTACTTACCATCATTATCTCCGAAGCGTCTCTCAACTTCATCGCAGCCTGTTGCTCTCCCTCTGCCCTGATAATCTTCGCTCTTCTCTCTCTTTCTGCTTCAGCCTGTAAAGCCATTGCCCTCTGCATTTCTTTGGGAAGCTCCACATCCTTTACTTCAACAGCAGAGACCTTAATTCCCCATGGGTTCGTTGCATCATCAATGATTTGCTGGAGTTTTAAATTAATTTTATCTCTCTCTCCAAGCAATTCGTCAAGCATTGCCTGACCTATCACACTCCTGAGAGTTGTTTGAGCAATCTGTGATGTTGCAAACCTGAAATCAACCACCTCTGTTACAGCCTTCTCCGGGTCGAGAACTCTGTAATAAACAACTGCATTGACTCTCACTGTCACATTATCAGTAGTGATGACTTCCTGTGATGGAACGTCATATGTGACAGTCCGAAGGTCAACTATAACCATTGTTTCAAGAATTGGTATCACATAGAACAATCCAGGACCTCTTGCTCCAACAAGTCTGCCAAGCCTGAATATCACACCTCTCTCGTACTCTTTCACTATTCTGATTCCCGAGATTATGAAAAGCAGAACTACAACAACTATCCCAACCAGAATCAGATTTACCATACTGAATGAATGGCTTTAAAGATAAAAAGTTTTTCACTCTTTTCCTGCAGTGTCTTTTGCTGTAGCAAAAATCTTTGCAACCTGCAACCAACCAGAAAGTTTGAGTTAAAGATTATAAATCCCGTCTAAAACTCTCTTCATGCACACAATCCCGGAATCACACCCAAGATACAGAAGTCTCATCACGAGAGAAAAGCTCGTAAAAGGATTTAAAGATGGAATAGTTGCACCTCAGGGTTTAATTGCTCATGGGCGAGGTGAAGCATTTGACTACATTCTGGGAGAAAAAACTCACGATTTTGCGTTGAAGTCTGAGAAAGCTGCTGTTTTGCTCCTGTCAAGAGCAAAGAATCCTGTAATCTCGGTAAATGGTAATACCACAGCTCTCGTTCCCGGGGAGCTGGTAAAACTTTCAAAATTGCTTAACGCACCTCTTGAAGTCAATCTATTCCACTGGAGCAGGGAAAGAGTTGAAAAAATAGCAAGTTTACTCAGGTCTTTTGGAGCTGAAGTTCTTGCAGAAGGAGATGCGGTTCTTGAGGGTCTTGAGTCAGCAAGACGTATTGTGAACAAAAGAGGAACTTACATTGCAGATGTTGTTCTTGTACCACTTGAGGATGGCGACAGATGTGAGATTCTCAAAAAACATGGAAAGAAAGTTATTACTATAGACCTCAATCCACTATCAAGAACATCGCAGATGGCTGACATAACCATAGTGGATAATATAACAAGGGCGATTCCAAACATGATAAAAACTGCTGAAGAACTGAAGAATGGGCCAAATGAATACAAAGAATTCGAATTCGATAACAACCAGAATCTAAGAAGTGCAATTCAGCTCATCTGCGAATATCTGACTTCAAAAGTCTTGGATTAATCGAATGGGCTAACCTTTCCAATTAAATAAATAAAAAAAAATGATTGTTGGAATCAAAGAATAATCTCAATCCCCAACTTCAGTTCCAGTCAAAATAACTGTCTACTTCCAAGATCTCTTCTCTCGTGGTCGGGCTTCGTTTACCTTAATTTCTCGACCATTCATTACTGTCCCGTTGATGCCCTTGATTGCAGCTTTTGCTTCATCATCATTGGGCATCTCTACAAATCCAAATCCTTTCGGTCTTCCACTGTATCTGTCTTTAATTATGTTCACAGAATACACATCTCCGAAACTTTCAAACGCCTGTCGTAATTCTTCCTCTTTTACGTCATATGACAGGTTTCCTACATATATATTCACTTTACGTCCTCCTTTTCTGATATTCGGGTATTTCAACCCTGAAAAATATACAAACAAAACAAGTCTGTATACTTTCTGTTGCATTTTACTCAAGGAGTGCATATATAGTTTTCCTATTTTTATATGTTAATTATATTATATCTTCTGACTTTCTGTGAAGTACTCCCATGCTTTGTTCGCATACTCCTTTGCTTTTTCAACATGCTTCATGTAGATACTCTCGTCCGGATTTGTTTTCTTTCTTTCTTTTATTGCTAAATCAGACGCAGTGGCGAGCTCATCCGAAGCAAGCGCCATGTTTTGACTTGTTAAGCTGAGCAAGTTCAACCATTTCTGCAATTTTTCGTTCTGAGTTCTGTTATACATCTGTTTTGCATCAGAATCTATCTTTCGGTACATTGTAGATACATTCTCATAAGATGATTTTGCTTTCTCGAAATTACCTGAATCCCAGTACTCTGCTGCCTTTAAGAACATATCATTTGCTTCTTTCATACTGACAGACAGATTATCTATCTCCTCCTGACTGACATCGACAGGAGACTCATCTGAACATCCTGAAAAGCATGTTCCGGAGATTACAACTGCAATACATGATAAAAGGAATATTGCCTTTTTCTTCTGAATTTTTGATATCACACCTGTCACCTCTCAATTTTTACACAATTTTATTAATTAAATTTTTGCAGGAAGCAAATTATCATTATAATGTAATAAAAAATTTTAAAACTTTTCTGCCCTCTACAGTCCCTGAAAAGACTTTTTTCTCAAATCATAATTATTGTAACCTTGTTCTAACCATCAATCATTTTATAATCTTAAAAAAAACATTGATCTGATAGATATGACAGAGATTTCAGTGTTGGAAATTCAGAAAGAGATGAAGAGGGCAGTTGTTCAATGGCAGAATTACCTGCAGGCGTTGACCGGAAAGTATATTCCGCTGAGCGAGGCTCTAACTTTTGCCTGTGTTTTCGCTCAGAAACAGCTGGAAGAGATGCTTACTGGATTGAGCAAGAGCGAGAGAGCAAAGGTAATTGAGATGCTTTCTGGTCTTGGAATCGCAAACCTTGAAGACCTCAATCTGGATACACTTGGTCTTGAAGAGTTCATCTAAAGTCAGATGTTAAATTGCCCGGTTGAGAGGATGTGTGATGGTACTTGGCAGTTTTATTGAGAAATTTAGACTTGGGCTGATCAGTAATAACGGAACACCCGTTAAAACATTAAGTGAGCCTCCCCTGCTCGAAAGCAGTTATACATGCAGAGGTGGAGTTCTTAGCGTGTCAATGTCCGCAGATGGTTCCTGCATTGCAGCAGGCTCATCAGACAGGTACATTTATTTCCTTAACGGGAAAGGAAAATTGCTGTGGAACTATGAAACTGGAGATTATGTATGGGGTGTGGCAGTATCATCAGATGGTTCTTATATCGCAGCAGGCTCATCCGATAGAAGACTTTATCTGTTCAATAAAAAAGGGGAGATGATATGGGGATATAATATAGGAAGCACTGTTTACAGCGTCTCCATGACAGCGGATGCATCTCTGATTGCGGCAAGTTCTGATGACAATAAAGTTTACATGTTTGACAGAAGCGGTGAATTAATCTGGAAGTGCAATGGTGGAGTGGTGAGGGGGTTGTCATTGACTGCAGATGGTGGTTTTCTTGCAACCGGGCTTGCCCTGAAGGGCTGGTATGAGAAGATCAGATTCTATAGAACTCTTGGAGAGCCTGTTTGGAGTAAAAAAACTGGAGATTATGTATGGGGTGTGGCAGTATCATCAGATGGTTCTTATATCGCAGCAGGCTCATCCGATAGAAGACTTTATCTGTTCAATAAAAAAGGAAAATTGCTGTGGGATTACGAGACAGGAGACCACGTATGGGGTGTGGCAGTATCATCAGATGGTTCTTATATCGCAGCAGGCTCATCCGATAGAAGACTTTACCTTCTCAACATTAAGGGAGAAGTTCTCTGGAGATTTAACACATCTGGAAAAGTTATGAGTGTTTCAATAGCCTCAAATGGCTCTCACATCGCTGCCGGCTCCCTTGACAATAAAATTTACGTTTTTAAAATAACAGACTAGTCATAGGATACCGAATTCTTCCCTGAATTTTTTTTATCAAGTTTTTTTTATCTTCTTCATAAGTTTCTCATTAAGTCTAATGTTTATGTTTTTAGTTTTTGCATGATAATACATTACATGTGCAAAACACTACTTAAGGTTACCTTTGAGGTAATTACCTGTATGTCTCCACTTACAGAAAACCTTTTTCACTCTTTAGATCAATCACTATTATGAAAATTCTTGCAGTCACGGGTAAATTCGCTGAAAAAGAAGTGAGAAAACACATCAAAGATGTTCATATCATTAATGTGGATATTGCAGCTTTCATCACTCCATCCCATCTTAAAGATGTTAACATGAATGGTTATGACCTCGTTCTTGTTCCGGGTCTTGCAAAGGGAGACTGGAGAAAACTTGAAGAAGAGAAAGGAGTAAAAATCAGGCTTGGTTCTATTCACGCTTCTGATTTAGGTATTGTACTTCAGAATATTGATCAGATTGAATTGTCGCATGTTATTCCTGCCTGCAGATTACTCAACACCTCGAGAGCAGAAGAGAACATTAAACTGGTTGACAGTCTGGACGAATACGCATTTAAAATCGGAGATGTGAAAATAGGCGGAAACACAAGGATGAAAATTGTAGCAGAGATAGTTGATGCGACTGAGCTTGACAGGGATGCGTTGATTTCAAAAATTCAGTACTACGAAGAAAGTGGAGCAGATATTATTGACATAGGTATTCCACTTGAGTTTTCAGTCGTTGATTTGAGAAAAACAGTTAAGACAGCGGTTGATTTCTGCAACTCTCCAGTCAGTATTGATACTTTTAGTAGAAAAGGTATTCAGGCTGGGATTGAAGCAGGTGCAGAAATGGTTATGAGTATTTCTTCATCGAACATTGATGTCATTGACTCAATCAGTGATTCAGCAGTCGTTGTAGTTGAGAAGGACTTAAACTTTCTGCATGAAATTGTTGAAAAAGTGAGGAGTAAGACGGACAGAATCATTGCAGACTGTCTGCTCGACCCTCTGAACATAACAGAGTCTTTCATAAGGTATGATAACTTCAGAAAAATAGATCCGGATACTCCTCTTCTTCTAGGAGCAGGTAATGTTACTGAATTGAGTGACGCAGATTCAATTGGCATAAATGCAATTCTTGCATTTATGGCTGAAGAGGTCAATGCAGACCTGCTCTTCACCACTGAAGCAAGTGTTAAAACAAAGGGGGCTGTTAAGGAATTAAAAGTAGCAAGTTACATGGCAAAATCCTCAAGGATTCGAAACACGCCTCCAAAGGATATGGGAATAGATTTGCTTGTTTTGAAAGATAAGAATATTCTCGAAACGTGTGAGCCAGCAGATTACATAGAGGCATCCACAGGTGAGTTCGTGAGGGATAAAGCCGGAGACTTCAGAATCTGGGTTCATGAAGATAAGATTATTTGTAGTCATAAAAAACTGACAGTTGCGGGAGATAATGCAAAGAGCATTGTTGACACCATTGTCAGTAATGGGCTTGTCTCAAGGTTAGACCATGCAGCATACCTTGGTAGAGAATTAAAAAAAGCAGAAATTGCGCTCAAGCTTGGTAAAAATTATGTTCAGGACTTTGAGCTGGATTTTGGCATCTATTCCTGATTTCCGATTTACACAATTGCCATCATTGTCCGTTCATCATCATTTTTTTAAAAAACTCATATTGCATCGCCAATAAATTTATAAGGTTATAATAACTATAACTATCATAATGGATGAATTCGGAAAACTTGGTTTAGATATGGTTATTGGAGTATCTATATTCATGCTCAGTTTCATCTTTATCGCTCAGTATATCCCGTCAGTATTTGTCGTGGAGAAGGGAGAGATAGGCTCACAGCCTCTGGCATACAGAACTGCTGCGCTTCTCACAGAAGATCCCGGATACTGGACTAATGGAAGTGCAAATGGCACAGACTGGTGGAATCATACAGGTGATAGAATCAGAATTGGACTGACAAGTGGAGAGATTAACGTGGTTAACATAAACAGAATTCAGAAATTGGTCAATTTTTATGATAATTCCAGCAACTATACAGCAATACAGACTGCTCTTGGCTTAACCCCCCCACAGAAGTCTTTTGACTACAATATTTCATTACAGGCTTTTACTTCAAATTCTTCTTCACCTGAATATGTGACGGACAATGGAGAACCAATTTTGCTGATTGGAAAACCAGTTCCGTCATACTCCGGTGTGGCAAAGTACGAAAGATATGTTGTTTACGATAATGTGACCTATTACTCCGACATCTCAAGTAAACTCGACACGCCAAATACGGTAACCTATTCATACAGCGTTTCACCGCCTGTGAGAGCTTTTGTTATTGTCACAACAGGTGTAAATGACAATGAAACTGCAACTCAACCATGGATGCAGGTATGGTTTGACAGTCCGAGCAATCCAAAAATAATAGATGTTAGCGGGGAGAACGAGACGATAGGTTCATTCGATATAACTGATGAGGTCAATTCTCAGCTCCCATCTACAATTTATGTTAAAGTTCACAATGTTAAGGGTTATGTCATACAGACTCAGGCTGGAAATTATATAGGAGGGAGAATCGGTGCAAAACTCGTTGTTGCGTTGTGGTAAAGGACAGGCGTTCACCCTTGAAGGTATTGTGGCGGCGGTCATGATGCTGATGGTGACTTACTTCCTTTTCCACAGTACCATAATAATATCTCCTCTGACTGGAGAAAGTTCAGATGCTCAGTTGAAGCAACTGGGTTTGGATGTCCTTACTCTGCTTGACAATCCGGATTCAGAGTCCAATGATACCTTACAGAATGCTCTTGCCAGTTTGAATGAAACAACGTATCCATACGGGCTAATTAATACTCTAAACGATGCTCTTCCGGATAATATTGATTACAATCTTAATGTGATTTATTATAACGTATCTGAGGACGAGATGTATACATATCATGTTACAAACAAAGCGTATACACAGGATACCGTTTCAGCATCAAGATACATTGTTGTGCGAAACAGTGCTTTTGTCCACGATTCTCCTTTCCTTTTCAACGAGAGTGGTGGGCTTGAAAGTTCAATTGATTCGGAATTTCCCGTTGTGCTGGAGGTGAAGCTGATACTATGGCGGGTCTGAAAAAGGGTCTGAAAAAAAGGAATTCAACCCTAATCGAAAATGATAGTGGTCAGATGATTATTATTCTGGCAGTAATCATCTCTGTACTTTTAGCCAGTCTTTCACTCCTATATGCCCAGAATATTCTTGCAGGGAATGAGTCTGCGTACACCCAGCTCACGTTTCCAAAACATGAGATTCAGAATCTGAGAAGTCTTGTTATAGATGAGCTGCGTTATCAAGCCATAAACAATCCAAATAGCTTTACTGATCACGTGACAGACCTTGATGAACAGATTGAGGCACTTTACGCATCTCATGGATCATATGCTAGTGTGGATGTTTACAACGTTACATGGAGTGCAAGTGACACAATCACTTCTTTCAACGTTAAAATTGTGTTTAGCAACCCGGTGGTTGATTATGAGTCAAATGAGAGAATTCTCATCTGATAATGAAGCAGTTTCACTGCTTGTGGAATACGTTTTGATAACCGGAGTCATGACTATCTTCATGTTTTTTATTATGACCCAGCTGAATTCTCTATTTCTCGAGACTCCATCGAAGGTTGCCTTGAAGAATCAGTTTGAGGATATAGGGAATGATATAGTTGCAAAACTTGTAGATGTAGCTCTTATCGCTCCAGAAAATGGTAATGTGAGAGTGAAGTTGTTTATGCCGTATTCTGTTGGAGACTACGATTTCAAAGCTGGCTTTCAGACAAGTGGAAGCGATTATGTTCTTGAGTTAACTTCAGAAAGGCTGAACAAAACTGAATATATACCTCTCAGCAATATTGCTCTTCAGGTAATTCCTGAAGGAACGACTTTCAGTCTTTCCCTCACACATGAACTCTCATATACGAGCTCCTCTCATGTTAGCCCGACAGCAGTTGCACTTGCCTATCCCACTACCCTGAGGACAGGAGATAATGTAACCTTTGATATGACATATTCGACTGGAGAGGGGCAGCTCTGGTTCAGGTGGGAATTTGGAGATGGTACATCTTATTCGGGGAACTACACAGCAAGCAACCCGGATGCTGCACTTGTGGAGCACGAATACACTGTTCAGGGAAACTATACAGCAAATCTCACAGTCTGGGATAGCCTTGGGTATTCAGACAGCGATTCAATCAATATCACAGTTCTCTCATTCACACCTGACCCATTCCTTTACGTGGATAAATTCGTGGTGCCTGAGGTGGCAGAACCAAATGAAGATGTCAGAATCACACTGTTTATAAGAGGAGGAGGAATATCAGAGGAGGCAAGAAACGTAAGTATCATGCATGTAATTGACTGTTCAGGAAGTATGGACCCTGACCATTATGGAGATAATGGTTATACATTCTATGAGTTGATTACAAGTGGCTCAGTTTCTCCATCTAAATGGGATGGCAGTGTAACGGTTGATAGTAGCTGGCAGCGTATGGTTGTTGATGCATATTCAACCGGTGAGGACGTTGATTTGTGGGTTAAATCTCCTGACGGAGATTTTGCAAGGGCACAGTACTGGATTCCTAATGGAGAACGATACTATGTATCCAGTCCAACCTCAGGAATATGGGAAATAGCAGTTGTAGCAGACTATCCGACTGCAACAGATAGCATCACTGTAAGGATATGGAAGAGACAGGGAGGGTGGTCTGTTTACGCAACTTATAATTTCCTGCTTTCCGGAAATGCATTTCCGATACCTCTTACAGCACCGAGTGTTGAGAATCTGAAAATTGATGTTGACGCTGTCAATGGCTCGAAAACCCTTCATCTCTGGGTTGATGATGGTTCATTGCATGGCCCATATTCCGATTCTTCTGGATACACTGAATCGAATGCGGGTGGAAGCTA
>MTMJ01000063.1 GCA_002010045.1 Archaeoglobus sp. JdFR-22
CTTCTGCAGTTAACCACTTAACAACTTCTTTTTCAGGTTTTCGTCCCATGTAGCCATTTTGTAGTTATTGGTTAAAAATGTTTTGTCTAATACTCTAAAAAAGAATTAAGACGGAACCGGATTGCTCCGAAATTGAATATTTTGCGCCTAACCACACTTTGTAAATCCGCACATCTTACAGGTCATACATCCTTCTCCATATTCAAGAATGTTACCACACTCCGGACATACGCCCCCAATAAGCTTGGTAATGTGTTCCTCGGTTTTTTCTTCTACAAACTCAGTTAAAGGTTTAATTCCCTTCAGGTCGATGGTAATTTTTGTGTACTCTCCCCTCAGATACCTCTCGAGGACTTTTGCCACCCCATCAGCGCATGAAGTTACTATCTCGCCATCATCAAAGCCAATGGAGGGGCATCTTATTCCCTTCAACTGTCTAATTAAAGCATCAGGATTCAACCAGCTTCTCAGAGCTACAGAAATCAACCTTCCTATGGCTTCGGTCTGAGAAGCTGCACAACCACCACTCTTACCAAGCTGAACAAAGACTTCTGCAATACCGTGTTCATCTTCATTTATTGTGACGTATAATGCACCGCATCCAGTTCTTGTCTCAATCGTTCTTCCAGTTGTTATTTTAGGTCTTGGTCTCGGTTCCTGAAATGCTGGAGGTCTAATAACCTTCCTTTCCTTCTTCTCAGTTTTTCTTGTTGCCAAAACCTGTTCCTCTCTGCTACCGTCTCTGTAGACGGTCAAACCCTTACACTCGAGGTCGTATGCAAGCATAAATGCTTTTTCAACATCCTTGCGTGTTGCCTGATTTGGTAAATTAATTGTCTTGCTGACAGCATTATCGGTATATTTCTGGAAAGCTGCCTGCATTCTGACGTGCCACTCAGGAGATATCTCAAGAGCACATCTGAACACTCTCTTAAGTTCCTCTGGAAGCTCAGCGATTCCCTGAATGCTTCCTGTCTCTGCAATCCTTTGGATGAGTTCATCGCTGTAAATCCCTGTATCTCTCAGGGTCTTCTCAAGAACTGCGTTAACCTCAAAAAACTCTTCTCCATCAAGGATATTCATTCTTCGAAATGCAAGAGCGTAAGCAGGTTCAATCCCACTTGAGCAGTTTGCAATGATGCTGATTGTACCGGTTGGTGCAATTGTTGTTGTTGTTGCATTCCTCATCTTAATATCTTTCTTCTCCCAAACGCTGCCTTTCCAGTTCGGAAATTTCCCTCTTTCTTCAGCTAATGCGGAGGATGCTCTGTGGCTTTCTTCCTGAATGAATGACATCAATTTTTCAGCAAATTCTACCCCTTCATTGCTGTCATAGGAAATCCCCAGTTTAAAAAGCATATCCGCAAATCCCATTATGCCCAGCCCAATTTTTCGATTTGCCATTGTATTCTCTTTAATTTCAGGAATTGGATAGTTATTCATGTCGATAACATTGTCAAGAAATCTTACTGCAATCCATACAACCTCCTTTAAGTGTTCCCAGTCAATACCACCATTCTTTACAAAATTTGCGACATTTATTGAACCGAGATTGCATGATTCGTAGGGGAGAAGGGGTTGTTCACCACAGGGATTCGTTGATTCAATCATACCAACATGAGGGGTGGGATTATATTTATTTATAGTATCAATAAAAATTGACCCGGGTTCTCCATTTCTCCACGCCCCGTCTACCATTAAATTAAATATTTTACGGGCAGGAATTTTTCTTATCACATCCCCAGTTCTTGGGTTTTTTAATTCGTAGTCTGAATCATTCTTCAGAGCATTAACAAAATCATCTGTTACTGCAACACTGATGTTGAAATTTCTTAAAACACCTTCTTCCCACTTCACCTTGATGAAATCTTCAATATCGGGATGATGGACACTCAGCACACCCATATTTGCACCTCTTCTCTTCCCACCCTGTTTTATCTGTTCCGTTGATGCATCAAAAATCTTCATGAACGAGACAGGGCCTGATGCAACACCCATTGTCGATTTTACAATGTCACCCTGTGGTCTTAATCTTGAGAAGCTGAAGCCAGTCCCACCGCCCGACTTCTGCACCTTCGCCATATCCCAGAGCGCTTTAAATATCCCGTCTATCGAATCATCAACTGGAATGACGAAACAGGCTGAGAGCTGGCTCAATTCTGTTCCGGCGTTCATTAATGTTGGTGAATTGGGCATGAAAAGCTGTTTATCCATTATTTCAAAAAACTGCTTTGCAACTTTGTTTGTATCTCCATTATAATTCTCTTCCGCTTTAGCTATTGCTTTTGCAACTCTCCAGAGCATTTCTTCAGGAGTTTCGATGACGTTGCCTTCCTCATCCTTTGCAAGATATCTTTTCTGAAGAACGGTTTCTGCCGTCTTGGTGAGTTTCATAATAACACCATGCGTCAAACAATCTGTCGGGTATTTAAACACTTCAAGTGAAACGAAGGTGATTGGCAAAAGGAGAGGTAAAAGATTATTTAGATTGAAGTCGAAAAAATTTCATGAACATATTAAATTTAATGGAATTAATAGATGCTCTGCCTGCTGAGATAAAAACAATTTTTTCAAGAATTTTTGAGATTTCAACGAAGAGGGGTAAATTTATCCTACCTGAAACTATGCGAGAGTGGGCTGAGGAGAGGATGGGAAAATGCGAAGAACAGATGATTGTAAGGGTTACAAACAAAGTAACCTTTGAGGGGACTTTATTCAATGATTTAAGGAGTAGAAGACCGATTGACGTAAAGGTTGGGGAGGAGCTTGAAAAAATTATTGAGGATACGAAAGGTGGTCCTTTCTGCAATCCCGACACGATGACACCATCCGATGTCTTTGGAAGGGTCAGAGGTAAGCACTGTGTTACTGCAAGCAATATAGCAAAGTATGATTATCTTCATGCTGTATTGATTTTTAAAGACCACAATCCTTTCATTGATGATGAGGGAAAAATTGCTGATTATCTTGATACAGCCATGAAATGGATTGTAAAAGCAAATGAATACGACAATAAAGCCATTTATCCTTTTTTTATGTGGAATTGCTTATGGAGGGCTGCAGCAAGTATTGTACATGGTCACGCACAGATCTTAGTTGCTGACATGCCTTATTCCAGAGCTGAATTTATCAGAAATGCCTCTGAAGCTTACTTCAACAGGTATGGAGGATATTACTTCGAAGACCTGTTTGACGTTCACAAATCACTCGGTCTTGCCATGGGATGGAATGGGGTGAAATTGATGTGCAATCTGACTCCTGTCAAAGAGAAAGAAGTTGTAATAATCTCTGGAGAACTTGAGAAGCTGCCATACTGGATAAGCAGGACGTTAAACTGCTACTACAGGCTCGGAGTTCGAAGCTTTACACTTGCAATGTTCATGCCACCGATAAGAGACGTTGATGGCTGGGAAGAGTTTCCGTATATAGTAAGAATCGTGGATAGGGGAGATCCAATGAGTCGGACAACAGACATAGGGGCAATGGAGCTTTATGCCGGCCATTCTGTTGTTTCAAGTGACCCTTTTAAGATTATGGAGGAGTTGAGGTCTGAATTCGAGAATCAGTAGAAGGTTAGCAGTTCTAAATCAATTCTAAATCCTCGTGCATACATCTCAAAACCTCTGCAACACTCCACGCCTGAGAAATACAACCGTTTGGCCTGTGAGGTGCGTCGCCATCGAAAATTTCCGAGATGCTACCAAGTCCAGCATCCTTTAAGTGTTCGAGAAGTGGCTGGAGGATGGCTTTGCAGTAATCAGCATCACCGTAGATTCTCATGTGTGCAGTAATGTAAAACCCAGTTAGCCAGGGCCATACACAGCCATTATGATATGATTCATCTCCTGTATAACTGCCCCGGTAATTTTTGTCAGACGCAGATAGCGTCCTCAAACCGTATGGGGTGAGTAATTCCTTCTTAACCACTTTCAGAATCTTCTTTTCCTTAGCCTTTGATAGCAGTCTGTGGGGGAGAGAAATCGCAAAAATCTGATTGGGTCGAATTGATGAGTCTGTAGGTTCAAGAACATCAAACAATCCTTGACCATTCCAGAATTTTGAGAAATTCTTTTTAATCTTTGCAGAGTGGCATTCAATTCCAAATAACTCCTCAAAGGCTGACAGGGCATTGAGCCAGAGTGCATTGACCTCAACGGGTTTTCCTCCTCTGGGTGTGAACTTCGTATCCATCCATGTCAGGCATTCACTAACCTTGATTAATCCGTCTTCATCCATGCTTATTGATTTGTTTTCAGGGTATTTCTCAACAATCTGTTCCATACAGGGGCCCATCTCCTTCAAAAATTCTTCATCTCCCGTATACTCATAATATTTTTTCAGTGAGTAAACGAACCATAACGTTGCGTCAGCAGAATTAAACCTGTCAGGCAATATATTCGGAATTATTCCATTTCTCATACACTTTGCATATTGTCTGAAAATCTTTCTTGCATGAGCGAATTTTTTTCTAACAAGAAGTAAACCAGGCAGGCTGATGAATGTGTCTCTCCCCCATGATTCTACAAACCAGTGATATCCGGCGAGAATGCTGTGAGGAGCAATAAAGCTGTCCGCTGTCAGACTCAATACCTCATAGGGGTTTGTCGGTTTTTTAATTTTTTTAAGTTTCTTAATTTCTTCAACATTTATTTTATCAACATCTCTTTCCAGTGTTGCAATAATGTCAACAGTCTTTTCTCCCTTGATTCTACAGAAAAATTTGCCAGGTGAATACAGGTTTTCCTCAAAATCATAACCTCTCCTTTTTTCCCACTCATAATTAAAGTTCCAGTAGATGTCGGGCTTTTCTTCAAATTCAATATTTGACGTTATTGTGAGTTCATTCACCCTGACTCCATTTTGAAGTTTCTCTTGAGAGAGATTATAATCAAATCTGAGTTCATGAACTCCTCTTTCAGCTATGAGGGGCGTTATATTAAATACAACAGGTTTCTTCGACCATATTATGTACGAGACGTGGATTGTTCTTGACCCTGCTGAAAGAAAAATTTTTTTCCTGACTGTCGTCTCATCCATTCTGTAAATAAACGTTGGTGGGTAAAGTTCAAAACTTTCAAGATATCTGTACCCCTCAGGGTAAATTGCTCCTCTGTACTGATTTGTGCTCAGCCCAACTCCATCAATTTCCTCATCAAGCTTGGACAGGTGAACTCTATCGGTAACAAGGAGGCCATGATACTTTCTCGTATTCAATCCAATAATTGTAGAGGAGGAGTAACAACCTATCGGATTTGTAAGAAGAAACTCCCTGCTAACCGCAGATTCATAATCTGACAGAACCTCCCTGCCGAAAGAGATCATCTGTATTCCACTATTCTCTCAACAATCAGATTCATCTTCTTAATCAGATTGAGAGGTTCAGATATTTCCTTTTCATCAAAAACTATTTCAGATGACTTATAACTGGATTTTATCTCCATAAATCCCTTAAATTCAAGAAGTTTATCCTCAAGTTCCTTTTTCTTAATCCCATTAATTTTTTCTTTTATTAAGATGTGTTTCATTTAAACCCCTCCATCAACAACCTCTGCATACACATCGAGAGTGTCTTCCGCTATTTTTCTCCAAGTAAAATTTTCAATGACGCGAATTCTTGCATTTTTTCCCATCTCCTTTCTCAGACCGTCATCTTCAAGCACCCTTGAGACATATATTGCTATGTCTGACGGGTCATAGGGATTTATGTGGAAGCCGCAGATATTTGAGCCTGCTGGAATTACCTGTTCTCGCATCCCGGATGTTCCTCTCGCACCCACAACGACCGGCTTTCCCATGCTCATAGCCTCGGTGCAAACAATTCCAAAAGGTTCGTATTTTGATGGAAACACTGCTACATCACACGCAGCATAATAGAGAATTCTTTCTTCTTCCGAAACATATTTTGGATGGAGTATCACGTTCTTTTCGACTCCAAGCGACTTAATCAGATGTCGAATAAGGTGCTCTTCTTCACCCATTCCTAGTAAAACAAGCTTTGCATCTGGATGGTTCTTTAAAATCTCGGGCATCGCTCTGACAAGTGTGTCCGCACCTTTCACCCATGTCAGCCTTCCAATAAAGAGAATCATTGGGTCATCTGCGATACCGATTTCATTCCTGAAAGCCTCAACCTCATCATTCCTGAACTTCTCTGGATCATATTTTTCGGTGTCAACCCCGTTATACACGACTCTTATCTTCCGCTCCGGATAACCAAGGGATATTAATTCATCCCTCATTGCATAGCTAACGGTAACAATCAAATCCGATTTCATACCCGCCAGCCTCTCAATGTCTTTGACAGTTGGAGAGCCTTCCCTGACCCTCCCCTGTTCTGTTGAGTGAAAATGGAAGATGAATGGTAGATTGAGATTCTTCTTGGATATTATCCCTCCAAGGGCTGAGAGCCAGTCGTGAGATGCAATGACATCAAACTTGCGATTATCTATCCCAGTCATGTGTTTTATCAGCTTTGAAGCGGAAAGAAGGTTGAATAGCAGTGTCTCTCCAAAAAACCTCTGCGACTCAACAGGCCATGTTTTCACATCTCCGGGAATAAACGCAGGCAGAATGTCTACTATATCTACCACAAGGGGTCGATGGACCTCAACCCCATGCCAGACATCTCTTGTGGGATCATCGCCGGTATTTCTCGAGAAAACTGTCACATCATGACCCAGTTCAATAAACTTTCTCGTCAATTCCATTGCATACGTTCCAAGACCCCCTCTAAAAAAAGGTGGGAATTCGTCAACGAAGTGTATAAGCTTCATATCCCTCTATAAGTCCTTGCCATCTCTCTGGCAACGCTTCTCCATCTGAACCGTCTCTCAACTTTCTCCCTCCCCTTCATACCCATCTCTTCCAGACAATTTGAATCGAGAACGTAATTGACACCCCATGCAATTGATTCGGGAGTTACATACACCTTAACGCCATTTTCGAAATTATCAATATTCTCAGATAACCCACCAACATTTGTGGCAACTACACATTTTTTCGCACTCCATGCCTCAAGCAAAACAAGCCCGAAAGGCTCATTTCTGCTCGGAATCACAACTAAATCACTTGCATTTAACAACTTTACAAACTCGTTATCGGGCAGATAGCCAAGAAATCTTATCAATCCGTTATACTTTGACGTTTTATCTACCAGGTATGGGCGCATGTCTCCATCCCCCGCAAACAGGAATCTCGTATCCCATCTGCGGTTTAAGATTTCCGGAGCGGCATCAATCAGCAAATCAGGACCCTTCTGATGGACAATTCTACCCATAAAGAAAATAAGGGGTGCAAGTGGATGAATGCCGTACTCCTTCTTCACTTCTCCCGGGTCAACATCCATACTGAATCTGTCGGGATGAATTCCATTTGGCGTAACCTTTACTTTCCATTCGGGAACATTGTACAGCCACATTATCTCATTTTTTAAGGAATTTGACACGGTAGTTATTTTTCCTACTTTTAAAGCAGCATACCATTCCTTTCCAGAAATTTCCTTAAATTCCCACCAATCTCCAAATGCATTTCCATTTCTTCCATATTCAGTAGAGTGAAAGGTCAGGACTGTACGCCTGTCCTGAAGAACATGCAGAGCCTCTGTAGGATGCCAGTCATGAAAATGAAGAATGTCAAACTCTCCTATACGCTCTTCACCGTAGAAGTCATTCACCATCTCCAGACTCATGTTTTTACAGTATTCAACTATGTTTGAGCCGGCAGGAAAGCACCTGTGGTAGTGAACATTATTAATCACTTCATTTTTTTGCTGTCCTTGCATTCCAAGCGTAAAATAGTGAACCTCATGATTTCTGGCAAGTGTTTCAGCTAAATTGGTGGCTGCCGCTGCCAGACCTCCGACTCTAACTGAATGCATGGATTCCCAGCAAAAAAATCCTATTCGAAGAGTTTCCATAACTCTTCACACCTCCTACTCACAATTTCAATGAATAAATTCTTATCCCGTGCGTCATATATTCTTTCTGCCAATATATTATCACCTACTGTATATTTTATCCATTTTATGAAGTCCCCACCCCTGATGTGAAAATTAAAAGAGCCGGTATCAACGATTTTCAGAGTTCTCCTGAGTTCATCGAGACTGTGGGCTGAAAGATTTGTATATTCCCCGTTGTTGTAGTAGTGAAACGCCTTTTCAGGGGGTAAAATACGGAGAACCCTGGCAGCATTCCTTTGAGGCTGTAGCAATTTCCCACTGCATCTGAGGATAAGATGAGATAAAATACGGGTAAATGCAGAAAACACTTCAAAAGGATATTGCTGACTGAAATAACCATGCACAATGCCGGAAGGTCCTTCCTTCGTATACATGTAGTAAAGCAAATCGCTTGTCTGAAGGTGTCTCCATAATCTCAAAAACTCGCTATTAGCATTTTTTACAATTTTTTCAGTATTTTCAAGAGATTTAAAACACGTCCTCTGCATATCATTTCCAATCCAGGCACTTGTGTCTCTATCCACATCTGCCCACGACAGCGTTGCAAAATCATTAACATCAATTTCACCAGCAGGCTCCATTTCAGAAAGTTCAGAAGGTAGAGCGAATTCAAGATTTCTCATCAGAATCTCACCCGGCAACCACTTTAAAAACTCAAGAATGCCAGTTTCTTCCCAGTGGTGCTCTCCGAATGTCTCGTAATCCATGAACAGGTTTATGCATTCCCCCGGGGTGTATGCAAGCCATGTCGCAAACTTGTCAGCAGTAAGAGGAAATTCATTCCATTCTCTATTTGAAAACCGGAATGCAATGTCGTCCGATAATCTGTAGTTCCTGAGGAGAACCCTGATGTTTCGATTTTTTGCTCTGTAAACATAATTTGGACTTCTCCAACCCAGAATTCTGTCTGCTCCTTCGGTAAAGATTGCTTTAAACCCCAGATTCTCTGCTATCTTTGCAATGCTATTGTTGTAGATGAACTCCGTGTTCTCAAAAACCCCAGTCTTTCTTCCAAACAGTTCCTCCATCAGACTGCGATGCATTACAATCTGTTCCTCAAACTCCCGTTTGTCTTCAAAAAGACCTGCAAGAGAGTGGTAATAAGTCTGCCCCAGAATCTCCACATTCTTTTTATCAGTCAGTTGCCTGAATAGTTCCAGCAAATCAGGTTCCCATTTTTCACACTGCTCAAGCATAACCCCAGAAAAACTGTATGAAACTTTAAAATCCTTCAATTCGTCCAGCAGGTTAATAATAATTTCTGTCGCGGGATAATAACATTTTTTAGCTACTTTTTTGAATATATCTCTATTCCACGAGTTGTTAAAGTAAATATCAAAGAGATTCTTCTTCCTCTTAGCATATTCTTCCTTAAAGTTCCTGTTTATTCTGAACGGTTGATGTACCTCGAATGATAGAGTTACTTTCATATCTCCCCCAAATAAAACTAACAATGATAATTGTTATCAAATGTTATAAAAAGATTTCTTTGAAATAATAACGATAATCTAAAATAAATTATCAACCAGCTGATTAAAATTAACTAACCTTTCAGTATCTCGTAATAATCTCTAACTGGCTCTTCCCAGCTCATCTCTCTGGCAAGCATGTATGCAACATTGCACATCATCTTATCCTTTGCCTTGTCTCTCAGAAATGCATCGATTATAATGTGAAGGCCAAAAGCATAATCAGTTATTGTTTGCAGGTACGTCAATTCCACGTTATCCACAAGAACAACACCGCCAAAAATGCCCTTTTCCTTCTGCAATTCATTTACTGCGCCGCTAAAACCACATGCTCTGCTTATAACCACAGGACATGCTTCACGACATGCTTCAAGCGCTGTCAAAAGAAATGGTTCATAACGGGAAGGAAAAATACCTGCAATGCATCCTGCTGCGATCTCATCAATCGTCATGTTGAACCCGCCGTCCATTCTGCCCACCCACTGCGGATAAAGTAACGCACAGACGGTTTTTCGTTTTAAATTTTTATAATCAAGTTCTCTGTCCTCAATCATGCGTTTCAGCCTCAATTCATCTCCAACAAGAATTTCATCTGGCAGATTTACCGGAAATCCCTCCGGTAATTTCTTGGGGTCTTTCGGACCGTGTGCCGTAATCAGAATACAGAATACCCTGACTTCATCTATTTCGCCATTCTCAATTCTGTTTCTCAGTATTCTTTCAAGAATAACAAGTGAGTCAAGCAAATCCGGATAGCCCTTGTTCTCAAGCTCAAGCCTCGATATTGTATACACTGGCAGAATTGCTTCTTCCGGGATTTTAGTTCCATTCACAGTATCCAGATATCTGGAAATAAAGCTTTGCATTTTATTGAGGTTCTCTACTTTTTTATTCCAGTCAATAATATTCGAATTCAAATCAATACCGTTTCTTATCACAATTCCGTCTATCCCGTAGTAAAGTCTTGATTCGCTCCTTGTGGTGTCACTCACAAAAGTCACAACGTCAGCATGGTTTGCGAGCATTTCGAGCTTTACAAGACCGTGTTGAATACATTCAGGATGGCATGCATTTCCTCTGACGAGGTTCTCAATTGTTCTCGCACCGTATGCCCTTCCTACCTTTGTCGCATGGAATGTCGCAATGGTTTTAACAGGTAATTTCAATTTTTCAAGTCTTGCAAGAGCATAAAAAACAGGAAATTCATGACAGTGAAGAGAGACTTTAGTCATTGAAGAGAGTTTCTTTGCAAATTCAGAAATAGCATATGACAGGTTCAGGTAATGTGTATATTCCCTCCCATAGCTTGTATTCTCATATTTGAGAGAATCCAGCCCCACAAGTTTGAATGCCTCAGCCTTGATCGCATCACTCAGACGCATCTCTTTTCCATCGTATTCGACTTTTTTTTCCAGGCAGCTTTCCGAATTGAAAAGAACGTAAATAATGCCATCTTTTTTGCCAGCTACTGCCTCAATTCCAGAATTGTTTATAGCATCGATGACGCTTTCATCTTCAGGTGGTGCTAAATCTGAGATATCAGTTATTCTGTTGTTCGGGCTCCAGTCCTGTCCAAGCCTGCCAAAATAAGGTCCGGCAACTATGATTTCTTCCTCTGCTATTTTTTCGAGATTCTTTGCTTCAGCATCAATTACATTCCAGATACCACCGAGTTTATTTGACCTTGGGCCTGCTTCCTCACCAGAGATTATAATGACCATTAAATCACACCAGTTGATTTGATAATAATTATTACAATTATTATTATTTAACTTTAACGTTTTTCGAAAATCCACACAGTACCTACATCAGAAGGTGAATATTCCCAATTTTAACATTTTCTAAATATTTTTTAGCAATTCTGAAGCATTCCATTACCTGTTCTTTTGGCGTTACGGGCAAATCCGACAATCGATAATCTGGATGGAAGACAAGTAAGCTGTAAGGTATTGACCTGTCAAAGGAAGATATGAATGAGGCAATCTCCTCAACCTCCCTCTGGTCAACAAAATAAGGCACAAGTAACGTTGTGGCAGACAGCACCTCAGGAAATTTTTCCCATACCCTATGAAAATTGTCAAGAGTCTGTTTATTGCTCCTTCCAGTTAGAATCCGGTGCAAATTGTCGTTCCAAGCTTTCAGGTCGAATTTAGCCGTGCCGTGACTGATGTGGCTAAGTTCCGCTGCCTTCAGAGCAAGCTTTGAGGATGCTCCATTCCACTCCCAGCATATCATAACATCCTTCCTATCAAGTAATTCTCTGCTGAATTTTATTGCGAACGGTAGTTGAGGTTCAGGAGAACCTCCAAAATGACAGACGCACTTTATTCTATCATTTAACCCTTTTTCCACCATCTGGTTAAGAGTAACCACGTTGCTTTCATTTATCAATCTGTGCTGCCAGTTCTGACAAAAAAGACAGTCAAAGTTGCACCCGTAGTAAAAGACTGCCAGATTTGTACCTTTCATCGCACTTGCTTTGCAGAACCATGCATTGCAGCAGTTTGTGGGAAGTGGGTCTTCATAAGCATGAAGAGCTGCCCGGGTTGAGGTTGAAAGTGATCTAAGCTTACCTTTGCTGGCAAATTTTAGTCCGCAAAGACCCTCCTCACCCTCCTCAATCCCGCATCTGTTTGAGCATAAACCGCATTTTAATCCCGAATCCCCCTCTATTTTTTCTGTTCCATTATGCAGGCTGCCAACATATTCTAAAGCAACATCCTTTCTTGCGCATTCCGGGCACAATGGTATCGTTTCCGTGTAGGTCTCTTTTTTACAGATTTTGCATTTCACATTAACAGTATAATATAACCAGTTTAAAAATTGCTCTCTGTTTGAAAAAGAAAATTAATTCCTACATATCAAGTAGCGATGGACATTTCATTATTATTTTTAATAATTATTATATTATAGACTCCGCTATCTTGATTAACTCATCCTCTGTAGGTTGTCCTGTATAACAAATCAAACACCATTGTTTTGGAATGTGAGCCTTCTCAAGCTTAGATCAGTCCATCCCTCCTTTCCCTTAATCTCTACTTTTTTCGCATTTGGAGTTGGCTTCCGTTTTAAGAGAGTCTCTCAAACCACCACCTCCTGTTGTAGCCTGTTTTTATAGTGGAGACATACACTTTCATTCTCTCTCGGAAGATCTGTTGGATCTGAATGGGGCGGGGCTGGGCCAGAAGGTTGTGGGGACGGGTGACCAAAGAGCTGGTAAGCGCCTGCCTTATAGACAAAAATATTAAAGAGGTCATGCTCAGCTGTATATGATGGGTATACTATTGTGAAGTTTACTTCCTTCTGTGCTCCCCTCAAAATTCTTGTAAGAGTAAATTTTTAATCCTACTTCGAGGGGTTTGTTTAATTCATCTCAACTACCTCTACCTCTTCTGGCAGAACGGGCTCAAATTCGCTATCGCTTATGCCAGTGTCATACTCAACATCTTTGATCTCGATAGTACCGGATTTAAGCCAAGTTTGAGTAATGCTCATCAACCTTACCAGACAAAAAGTCTCTTTGTCAATCCATGGCTTCTTCTGAGGGAGAAATGCCTTCTTTGGTGTGGCTTCTATAACGTAGCAGTCCCTTCCATTAACTTTTTCCTCTTCCAAAAGCTTTACATCGTATTCCTCAAGGTTTGTTAGATCCTCAAAAAAAGACTGTGGCTTTTTTTGGAAGGATTGATTTGAATGCGGTGTTGGTATTAGGAAAAATATTCCACTCCGTTGTTCCATTCACAATATGTATAGCGGGTTCAAACCCGCGTTGTTCCGTTCGGAAGAGGCATGGAAGATTCTATCTCCTCTTTAAACCTGTCAGGTTTCTTTATTAAAAATTTTATAGTCTGAGGCGATATAGTCTCATTGCCTAAACATTGTGTAACAACAATTTTTCCCTTAATGTCATGCGTTTTATTGTACTTTTCATTCATTTTCTCTACTATTTGATCGGTCGTTAGCTGCTCTGTCTGAGTGCAACCCAGCAGAAAGATTGCAAGGAGCAAACTGATCAACAATTTTCTCATTTTTTCACCAATCGGTTATTGTTAAATCTGTGACTGTGACAAATATTAAACCATTATCTTTTTATTTGATCGAGTTTTGTCAAATATCCTGAAGAAACCTATGTAATTGCTGATGAGCTTGTCATTTGTATACAAATTCACCAAGATTTATATTTGATGACTTCTTAAAGTTCATATTTAATGATAGAATTAGATTCAAAAAGTACAGATAGCTAGAATATACAGTCTCCAACCTCACGTGCTCCATTAATGCTAGGACATAGCAGACTTTTCATTCTTTTGGTTTGATGTGGTTTTACTTAATTCTTTGTTAAAAGACAGTCTCGCGACACTCGAAAACATTTAAGGTACTTGCCAACTCACATCTCAGCCAACCTCTGCAAGACTCTCTTTTCTCTTATACCAACAGCTACAACCATCCCAATCAAAAGGACATTGA
>MTMJ01000097.1 GCA_002010045.1 Archaeoglobus sp. JdFR-22
TGGCTATGTATCTTTTTGTAGGGAGTTATATGGGTTTGTTATTTAGAGAGTTGAGATGTTAGAATTGGTATTTTGTTGGTAATTTTGTAAGCACCCTAAATACCAGATAACCATATTCCGAAGAATAGTTTCAGCTCACAAATTAACCGAATTAAAGTTAAGCTCTGACGCCCTGAATCGACTTGGGTGACCTTGGTAACTTTCTTCTCCTTTTACCGTTGGATGTATATTTCTGATTTGGTCCGGGTCTCTTGAAGTTCTGCCTCTTCCCCGGAACAAGCCTTGTCTGCCCCTTCCTACCTTTTATTTTTATCCATGTTGTAGTGCCAGTTTTTCCCATGAGATAGTCAAATATTAATTCATTTTAAAAATATTGCGGTGATGGTTGAAATTTTTCAGGAAAAACTTATGTACTAACGTGACATTGTGACTAAAAATGTCAAACATAAAGGGGGTTTAAGTATGGACAAAAAAGCTATAGTTGCCCTTGTTGCACTTGTTCTTGCAACTCTGGTGATAGGGTGTACCAGTCAGGAAGAGCAGGCAACCTCGGAAGAGAGTGGTCAGACGAATATAAATGAACTGTCTGCTGGTGAGGCAAGAGACAAGGTGATAGAATACGTAAACAATAATCTGGTAATGCCGGGAACAAACGCAACAGCTGTGTCAGTGGAAGACAAAGGAAGCGTTTATGAAGTGACGACACTTTATCAGGGGATGGAAATTCCAGTATATATCTCAAAAGATGGAAATTATCTGTTTTTTAATGCTCTCAACATGTCTCAGGAATTGCCAAGAGAGACGCCGACAATGGAAATTGTTACTCCTACTGCAACACATACACCAGAAAAGTACAGCATTGAAGAACTCCAGAAATTTGCAGATTGCCTCAATGAGTCAGGATTTAAGATATATGGTGCAAAATGGTGTCCTCACTGTCAGGATCTTGTAAATATGCTTGGAGGATATGATGTCGTCTCAGCAATTTATGTGGAGTGCCCTGAATATGAAGAACTCTGCACCAGTGAAGGAGTAACTGCCTACCCAACGATTAAAATCAATGGGGAAGAATACATGGGTCCAAGGAGTTTCGAGGCTTTCTCAGATGCAACAGGATGTCCGGTACCTGCGGAAAACTCCTGATTTTATATCATATTCTGATTTTATCTTATTTTCTTTTATCCGGAATTACTTCCTCAATCCGTCTCTTCTGACTTGTTCTTCTCATCAATCAACGATATGAAGTCCTTGGGAGTGCTTACGCATTCAAGCTCCTCTCGCATCAGAAAAACTACTGAGTTTATATCTTTTTTCACGCTTTTCTCCACAATATAGGCTGCTTTTGTGGACAGAGTGCTGCTTACTTTCCCAAGAACAAGTGCCCTCTTCTCAATCTCTCTGACCTGTTTGATTCCGGTAAGAACAAGCTCATTCTTTGGTTTTGAGATTATGTCAAACGGTGCATGTTTGATCGGATATACCTTTACACCAATGTATCTGAGCTGGTCCACAATTTCTGATTCTTCATTGCTCAATCCAACATCTCTTTTCTCGTTAATCTCCTCATCCATTGATTTGAGTATGTTAATCGCCCGAACGATGTTTGTCTCAAGGATTTCTTCGAGTTTTATCGCATTCTCGACTGAGGTGTCCACACCCTCCTCATACTTCTTAACTGCCCTTCTCGAAACACCAAGCTCCTTTGCAAGTTCTCCAAGTGAGACTCCAAGCCTTTCTCTTGCTTCTCTGATTTTTTCACTGTCCAATCTGACATAATATCCGCCGGGAGCGGAATAGATTACAGGTGGGGTTCCATCAACAATCAGGTCATAAAACGTTGCAGTATTCACCACAGATATTCCATATCTGTTGTAAACCACCCCTCTGTCGAGATAGTCCTGTTTGAACCTTTCCCCAACAACAACAGGGCTTGCTTTGAGTAATATGGCAACAGCCTTCATATCTTCAGCCATGTCTGATTTCAGGGAGTCTATATTATACAGAGCCTTTATCAGAAGTACAAAATCATCTTTTCTCGCTATAATTTCAAAACATCTGGGCTTGGTCTCAACTAAGTCTGTAACCCTGAAACCTGCTTTTTCCAGAATTTTCAGGACAGATTCTACGACGCCGATTTGCATCTTAAAATAAATAAGATTGATTTACTATAAAAACCTTCTGACCTCAAACCCACCTACAAACTCTCGCCTCAATCCTTTCGAGAATGATATAGAGTATAAATCCAAGTAAAGCCATTGAGACTATTCCTGCATACAGTCCAGAATAATCCGCTCTGCTCCATGCATCCATTATTATAAATCCGAGTCCCTTGGTGGTTGCAAAGGATTCAGCAAAAAAGAGGATTGCAATTGCCGTTCCTATGCTGATTCTCATTGCTGTAAGTACTTTCGGGAGACATGCAGGAAAGATAACATGCCTGTAAACATCCCTCTTATTTGCCCCAAGAGATAGAAGGGAATAAACGTAGTAATCGCTCACATTCCTTGCCGCATCTCTCGTTGTGACAAGAATCTGGAAAAAGATAATCAACGCAATGAGAACAATTTTGGATAAATCACCGATACCAAAAAGAAGTATTATGAGCGGGAGCAGGACAATATGGGGTATTGGATAGAGCAGATACAGAAAAGGAGCAACAAACCTGTCAATTGCCCTCTCGTGGCTTAACAATCCAGCAGGGACAGCCAGAGACAGTGCAAGTGATATTGCATAAATTACTCTGTAAGTGCTAATCAGGAAATGCTCCAAAAGCCCGGTTCTTGCCTGAGAAATGAGCGAAAGTAAAACTGTGTTCGGGGGTGGGAGAGCAGGTGAGTTAACCACAACGGATAAAATATACCAGAAAATTACAATCAGAATAATCGCTATCAGGTAGCTTCCACGCTTTGTCTCACTTCCCTGCATTTTTCAAAAAACTCCTCCTTATCTCTGTATTCAATTGAGCCCGCGTCAGGATTCTTTACAATCTTGACAACTCTTCCGGGACGGGGGGATAGTACGACAATTTTTTTTCCGAGAAAGACAGCCTCCTCAATACTGTGTGTGACGAGAAGCATTGTTATTTTATTCTCTATCCAGAGTTCGAGAAGAAAGTTCTGCAAATTCTCCCTTGAAAGAGCATCAAGGGACGACAGAGGTTCATCCATAAGCAGTATTCCCGGTCTTAGAGCAAGAGCTCGTGCGAAGGCAACTCGCTGCCTCATCCCTCCTGAAAGCTGTTTGGGATAGTATTTTTCAAAACCGTTGAGGTTCAGACTCTTCAGGAGGCTATCAACAGTTCTCTTAATCTCCTTTCCGGGTATTCCTCTGATTTCAAGACCGATTGCCACATTCTCAAAGACATTCTTCCATGGAAAAAGCCCATAGTCCTGCAAAATCAGAGCAACGTCTTTCATGTCTGGCAGACGTGCTGGCTCTCCATTAATAATGGCTTCTCCCGAAGTAGGTCTCAGCAGTCCGGAGAAAATAAAAAGAAGGGTGGTTTTACCGCAACCTGAGGGGCCTATAATAGAGCAACTCTCCCCTCTTTTTACACTGAAACTGATATCTTTCAGGGCTTCTGTACCATCTTCGTAAACTTTGTTGATACTTCTTGCCTCAATCATGATTCACTTCTTCATATGGAATTCTCCTGTCAATCAGTTCTTTACTCAGCGCCCAGTCGACAACATCATTGTAGAATTCCTCAGGATATGGCTGGGGTTCTGGATAGTGAGGAATACTGTACGTCTCTGCGAGCGACTCTGGAATTCTTGCCTTCTCAACAAATAAACCCCTGTATACCTCCGGGTCAGAGTTTATCTTCGCAACAGCATCTCCATATGCACTGAGGAATTTTTCAATAGCATTCGGGTTGTTCTCGATAAACTCCGCATTGAAAACAATGACCGTCTGAGTAACACTCCTCCGCATTTCAGAATCTGCAACAATAACTCTCGCTCCCTTGAGTACAGCAAGACTCGCAAGGGGCTCCGGCAGGGTAGCTGCCTCTATTTTGTTCTCTGTCAGCATCTGCATTCTGATGGGGATGCTCTTAACATTCTCCTTTTCTGCGGTCACATTGTTCTCATTCAGTATCACATCCGTCACGTACTCAATGATTGTATTTGAAGAAACTGCTATTTTTCTCCCTTCGAGATCATGCACTGTCTGTATACTGGAAACGGGACTTGCAAGCAATGCAAAAACACCCTCCTCTGGGGTCATACCAAGACCTATTGAGACAATTTTGAGGTTGTATCCTGAATTATTGAGTAAAATTACAGCGAGAGGGTCTGTAATAACACCGTCAATCTCTTTAGCCGTTAAAGCACTGTCTCGCTCGAGTGCGCTCTGAAAATTTATTATTTCAACGTTAAGCCCGTATTTGTCGAAATAACCTTCTTCTTCCGCCACAAATAGTGGAAAAGTATCTTCGATTGGGAGCACTCCGAATTTTATCTTCAATTTTTCCTGTTCTTCCTGGACTTCATTTTCAGCGCATCCAGTAAAGAATATCGATATCAGCAGAACTGCAAGCAGTATTTTTTTCACTGATTTCACCTCCACCATTTAAGTCAATTTTCTGCTTTTAACCCAATACTTTAACCTTTTCGAATTGAACCAGTCTAAGGGTTTAAATACAATTCACTGTTGTAGAAGTAGGTGAACGGTAGAATCTTCAGAGTGTTATTCATATCTGTATTCACGGCGATGCTTGGAATGGGAATAGTTGCACCCCTCATGCCTTTTTATGCTGAGAGTCTGGGGGCATCGGGAATATGGCTCGGGATTATTTTCTCTGCTTTTTCTTTCTCAAGATTGATTTTCATGCCCCTGATAGGGAAAATCTCGGATGAAAAAGGTAGAAAAATCTTCATAATTTCAGGACTTTTTGCCTATTCCATAATATCGATTGCATATATTGCTGCTTACGATGTTCTCACCCTCACATTTGTTCGCTTTATTCACGGCTTCGCATCCGCGATGGTTGTGCCAGTTGCAATGGCATATATCGGAGAGGTTTCTCCCGAAGGTGGCGAGGGTGAATATATGGGGACGTTTACAATTTCACTTTTTCTCGGAATGGGCTTTGGACCATTTATCGGTGGAGTGATTAAGGATGCAGCAGGTTTTGACTATGTATTTTATGCAATGGCAGTCCTGACCGCTCTTTCTTTTTTTACATGTTTCCTCTTCTTACCTGACACAATCACGAAAAAAAAGCAACAGAGAGCAAAACTCAGTATTATCGTGAGAGACAGACTGATTGGCAGTATATTTCTTTTCAGATTCCTGTATGCTTTTGGTAGAGGTGGGATTATCTCCTTCCTTCCAATTCTCGCAGCGAAAATGTACCTGAGTGCAACGCAGACGGGAATTATAATAACTCTCAACATACTGCTCACAGCAATACTCCAGAGACCATTTGGCAGGCTTGCCGACATACATAACAGAACATCGCTTGTCATTTATGGATTGCTAATAAGCGCATTATCCCTGATTGCCATTCCGATGATATCTGACTTCTTCTATCTAATATTTCTCGCCTGTCTCATGGGGGCAGGAGGCGCACTGTCAATTCCAGCAGCTATGGCTATAATGGCAACTGAGGGCAGAATTCACGGGCATGGTTCTCTTATGGGATTGCTAAACTCTGCGATGAGCCTTGGGATGATTACCGGTCCGTTGCTCTCGGGATGGATAATGGATATTTCTGGAATAGAATCTGTCTTCTACGTAATAGGAATCCTGACGTTTATCGGAACATTCATGTTAATCAGGATTCAGAGGGGTTTGAATGTTCAGCTTCAGTGAAGAGTTCAGGGAAAGGCTTTGTCGTATTGATTCATCTCCAGAATTCTTTGAGTATCTGACAAAACCGCTGAGAAAAAGTATAAGGGTGAATACGCTAAAAATTGAAGTAAAGGAGGTTGTTGAGCGACTCTCAGAATATTACAGACTTGAGAAGATTCCATGGTGTGATGAGGGATTTTTCATTGACAGTGATAACATTGGAAGAATGATGGAATACAAACTTGGCCTTATCTTCCCTCAGGAAGCATCTTCAATGATTCCTGTTATCGCACTTAACCCGGAACCAGAAATGCTTGTTCTAGACATGGCAGCATCTCCCGGAGCAAAGACAACCCAGATTGCCCAGTATATGCAGAATAGAGGTTGTATAATAGCAAATGATGTTAAAAGGGGGAGGTTGAACATATTGATTTCCAATTTACAGAGAAGTGGAGTCATCAATGCAAGGATAACACTGAGAGATGGTCGCACGTTTAAAAAGTTTGAAAACACGTTCGATAGAGTTCTTCTGGATGCACCATGCACCAATACCGGAATGATAAGGAAGAATCTTAAATATGCACGAATATGGAAAAAAAGAGACGTTGATGCCCTATCAAGATTGCAGAAAGACTTGATTCTGTCAGCATACAGGTGTCTCAAACCCGGAGGATTGATGGTATATTCAACGTGTTCCTTCGACCCTTCTGAGAATGAGGAGGTTATTGATTTTTTACTTTCAAATACAGATGCTGAGATTGAGAAGGTTGATTTACCTCTAAAAAGCCACGAATCATTTACCGAATTCGATGGCAAGGTGTTTGATAAAAGTGTCAGAAAATGCCTGAGAATTCATCCTCAGGATAACAATACAGAGGGTTTCTTTGTAGTGAGGGTGATAAAATGAGCGTGCAGAGGGAGATTGAAGAACTCCTTCAGAATCAGTTTGGGTTTAAAACTGAACTTCTGTTTAAGGAAATGGGGAAGAGAAGAATCTATGTTTATAGAGAGTGTCCACTTGATATTCAAGCACAGCACTACGGGATATATTTTGGAAGAATCGAAAAGGATGGTTTGAGACTCTCAATTGAGGGAAGTTATATCGTTGGAAGGTCAGCGGAGCGAGGAGTCATCGAGGTTAATGATGATGTAGCAAAAAGATGGATGATGGGTGATGATATTGAAAATGATGTAAAAGGTTACGTAATTATCAAATGGGGGAATTATATTCTCGGATGCGGAAAAGGAAATGGAACTAAAATCAGAAATTACATTCCAAAGGACAGAAGGGTTTGATACGTGATTCAAAATTACATACAAAAACTATTAATAATGGTTTAATCAAAAAAAATTGAGATGGAATTAATTGCAGAAGTATTCGGGGTTTTCGCTGTCCAGAATGTGCTTGGTATGTCTCCTGTAGTTGTTTTAAGGTCAGAAGATGGTAGAGTCCTTCCAATTTATATAGGAATCTCGGAGGCGATGGCAATTCATTCTGCACTTAAAGGGCAGACACCTCCCCGCCCTATGACACATGACCTGCTTGTTGAGGTTTTTTCAAGACTGAGTGCGAGAGTTGAGCGAATTATTATAGATGATCTTGTTGAGAATACCTTTTATGCGAGATTAATCATCAAACAGAATGAACATGAGCTTGAGATTGATGCAAGACCGAGTGATAGCATTGCAGTAGCGGTAAGGCTTGCATGCCCCATTTTTGTTGAAGATAAGATTCTTGACGAGGCTGGTAACGAAGAACTGCCAGAAAACTACGTTGAATTTGACCAGATTGTATAATTTTCAAAGCTGAGATAGATTTTTAATACCAACCCTGAAATTCGGAGGTGGTGATAGTAATGGATATAGAAGTTCTGAAAGAATTAATACGTGATGAGTACGAGGTTGTGGATGCTATCGAGACCATTTCAAAAGTTGTTCCCATGCTTGAGAAGTTTGACCCTGATAAAGCTCATGCAATACTTGTAAAGGAATCAGGCAAGATTATAGGAGTTATTCGAGAAAAAGACTTGATGAGAGGAAGTTTGATGGTGAACCCGCATGAGACCAAAATCAAGAATTTTGTTGTCAGGACTGGCATTATAGACATCAATGAGTTAACTCCAGAAAAAGTCGCAAGAAGGTTTGTTGAGGATTCGACACCTTTTGTCATTGTAAAGGTGGGTAAAAAAATCGGTTTAATTTACATAAACGACTTTCTCGAGAAGTCAGAAAAAGACTTCAGGAAAATGAAGGTTAGAGAGATAATGAACCCGAATATTATCACCATTCACAACTATGATTCAGCTGCAAAAGCCCTTGCAACCATGCGGAAGTATGGAATTGACCGTATTATTGTTGTTGACGAGAACAATAAGGCACAGGGTATTGTTACCGGGAAGGACATCATAGACAGAGTTATCTCGCCACGTAAAAGTCAGACGCTTGGCGATGGCAGTGGAGAGAAAAACAAAACTCTTTCAATTATGGTTGACAGCATTATGAGCTACCCGCTCATCGCAGTTCAGAGGAACGATTCCGTTATGAAAGTGGTCGAGGTAATGCTGAAAAACAAGATTTCGAGTGTTGTTGTTGCGAAGGACAGTATTCCTGAAGGCATCATTATCAAAAAAGATATTCTGGAGACGTATCTCAAAGAAGCGGCACCTTCTGAAATTACAGTTCAGATTATGACGAAGGATGTTGAGCTCGATGAGTTCGACAGGGTGCGAATCGTAAATGACCTTGAAAAATTTGTAAATAAATTTAAGGACTTTCTGGGTCAATCAGTCCTTTTTGCATACATTAAGAGGCACAAAGAGACATTCAGAGGGTTACCCCTGATTTATGTTAGATTAAGGCTCTCAAGTGAGAAGGGTGTGTTTTTTGTCACCGGTGAAAGCTGGGGAGTTGAATTTGCAGTTAATGCAACCCTGAAGAAGCTTGAAAGAGAGGTTTTACAGGAAAAGGAAATTCTGCTTGATAATAGAATGGTTAAAAGATTTTATGAAGAGATTTTTTAACTATTTATAATTTTTTTAAATTATAATATAAATGTATCAATTCGAAAAATTTGTGTTTCTCTTAATTCTCAACAATGATGAAATAATCTCACCATCGTGATGCTTGGGAGCAGCAGCTCTTATTGGAAAAATTTATATCACTGCCATATTAATGAGAAAAGGATTTATCGCTTAATTTACGGGTGATGAGAATGCGAATCGTTATGAAATTCGGAGGAACGAGCGTAAAAGATGGAGAAAATATACTTCACTGTGCAAATCTTGTAAAAAAATTTTCTGAAGATAATGAGATAGTTGTTGCTGTTTCTGCAATGGCTGGTGTGACAGATTTTTTAATAAAGGCGGCAAAAAAATGTTATTCAGACCCCTCACCCGGATTTATAAAAGTATCAATTGCTGAACTGGCAAAAAAACATTTTGATGCGATCAATCACGCAGTATCCGATGATTACCGCTCCAAGGTTATATTGATGATCGAGAGATTGATGGATGAGCTTGAGAAGGTTCTTCTCGGGATAACTTATCTCGGAGAACTGACTAAAAGGAGTGAAGATTATATTGTCTCATTCGGGGAGAGGTTGTGCGCCCCAATTTTTTCTGCAACCCTTCTGTCAATAGGCGTTGATTCCGTTGCCCTCACGGGTGGGGATGCAGGAATTATCACAAACAGTAATTTTGGCAGAGCTAAACCTGTAAAAGATGTTTATACTATAATCGATAGCAGACTGGATCCACTGTTGACCATTAAAAAGACTATTCCAGTCATTACTGGATTTATAGGCTCAACGGAAGATGGCAGTATAACAACTCTCGGGAGGGGTGGAAGTGACCTCACGGCAACACTGATTGCAGCATCTCTCAATGCTGATGAGGTGTGGTTGTGGAAAGAGGTTGATGGGGTTCTGACAACAGACCCCAAGATCGTCCCTGAGGCAAAACTGATTCCAGAGATATCTTACCTTGAGGCTATGGAGCTTTCGCATTTTGGTGCCAAAATCCTGCATCCAAGGGCGCTTGAGCCTGTGATGGTGAGGAAAATTCCGGTAAGGATTAAAAATACATTCAATCCGGATGCTCCGGGGACTGTTATTAGAGAGGAGACGAAATCAGTTAAAAATATTGTTAAGGCACTGAGTTTAATTGAAAAAGTTGGGGTTGTGAATATAATCGGTGCTGGCTTTGATTTTGCTGAAATAATGTCAGATGTATTCAAAAGGCTTGCAGAGGCTGGAGTCAATGTGATAATGGTGTCTCAAAGTTCCTCTGAGCTCAGTCTTTCAATTGTGGTTGATGAATCGGACATTAACAGGGCGCTCAGGACATTGAAGAAGCTTCAGAATGGTGTGATTAGGGTTACGAAGATGGAAGATATCGCTGTCATCAGTGCCGTGGGGGCTGGAATGGCAGGCACTCCAGGAGTTGCCGGCAGAATATTCTCTGCTCTCGGTAAGAATGGAGTAAATATTGTTATGATAAGTCAGAGCGTCTCTGAAGCGAACGTCTCCTTTGTTGTCAGTAAGGGACAGGGCGGAACAGCATTAAAAGTTCTTCATGATGAATTTAAACTTTTTAAATAATATTATACTGTCCTATTGGATGAATAGGATTCTGATATGAAAATTTTAAACTAAATCAGAAAATTTTTATATCAAATTAAATTTCTCAGCGTGGGGTATGTTGATGAGAATTTTGAGTGCTGCAATTGCAATTTCTCTGTTCCTGCTCACGTATCCTGTCAGTGCAGAGAATGCAATCGTTATGTACAAGGGTGATGATGGATGGGTTAGATACAATTTTCCAACAAGCTACTACTGGGATGATTTTAAGGGAGAGTTTGCAGAGCAGGGATGGAATCTGGAATTCAGAAAACATGTAGATTCATCAGTTCTCAGTAACTGTGATGCTCTTTTTGTTATCAACCCGGGAAAAAACATTCCCGATGACGAGGCGAATGCTATTATAAGCTGGGTTAATAACGGTGGTAAACTTGTTATTACCCAGGATAAGTATGGAAAATATGCAAATGAAATAACAGAAAATTTTGGGATAACCTTTGATAGTACGGCGCAGTTTACGGTTAATAAATTTATCAGTCACCCAATTACAGATGGATTAAGTGTTGTTGGAACATTCGGCACGGAGGAGGGCAGAACCGTAACTGTATCAGGAGATGCAAAGGAATTGGGATTTCATAACGCAGCAAATTGTCTCATAGCGATTAACGAGAACGCAGGAAATGGTGTTGTGATAGCCATCGGTGACGAGATAATGTGGAAAGATGGAACGTTCGATAAAAACAGTAATGAACAGTTTATGGACAATATTCTTTCTTATTTCTCTAAACCATCTGAAATCCCGGAGTTCAATCCATTTACTCTTTTACTGGCAGTGACTTTGCTGTCAGGATTTGTATTATACAGGAGCAGATAAATTAAATTATTTTTTCTTTCCCACAGGCATTATATAGAGCGGACTCTGGTTATCGAGCATTCCTGTTACCTTCTTGACCTTTCCGTCATTGAAGCTCCCCACAACAACCGTTCCGAGGTTTAGAGATTCTGCCTGAAGGTAAACATTCTGAGCGGAATGCCCTACCTCAAGAATTGAATACCTCTTACCCCTTTCACCGAATTTTTCAGTTTCTTTCTCGTAAACGACGGAAAAGACGATGTCAACAGCAGCATTTTTAATGTGAGATTGTTTACCAGCAGCAATGGAAAGCTCATCTCTTCTATCTCCCTCTATAATTTTTAGAAGAGCGTGCTCGTTGGGGATATATCTGTATACACCGCTCTCTATCCCATCGACATTCCCGATAACCACGTAAAGCTCAATCGGGTAAAGTGCAATAGCAGAAGGCGCAGTTCTGTGTCCTTCTGAATCTGTAACACCCTGTGCAGCCCATAAAAGCTGGGAAACTTCTGCCAGTGTCAGCGATTCGTTACTGTATGTTCTTACCGATCTTCTGTTCAGGAGGGCTTTCTCTACTGAAGTATTGCTATCATAAGAAGGTTCGGGAAGTTTGATGATTTTATCAAGACTGAGATCTAATTCTTGCGGTTCTTTCTTCATCTGCGGGAGTACTACAAACAGTATAACTACGACTGCAATTATGGATATTATTGCGATTTCTCTGTACATAAATTAATCTTTGAATTCTCATCTAATAATTATTTATCTCTTTAACATGATTTATACCTCTTTCTGTCCTTTGGTGGAGAATCCTATATCTTATCTTATCTTATTGTCATAATTGTAAGTTAATCAATTCCGAAAAATATAACTTTACTTGCAAGCACTGGAACTTTGGTAGATGAAATGAGAAAACTAATTATGATTTTAGGAGGAATGCTTGGAATATTACTTCTACCCGTAGGTATCTTTGCCTCATGTTTAGATGAGTGCCCAACTGGCTCAAAAATGATTGCTAAGTATGAATGGGAAGATAATATTGGCTGGGTTTGCGAGATAGGATGTGGATTTTCTTGTTCAGCTATTACATTAACAGGTGATGCAGATTCAGGCACATGGTCATCAAGTATCCCTGTGACCACTATGGTCATGAAAGGTGGAACTTGTCCTATTGAATATATAGACACACAAGGAGATACTTCTGGAAGTTATACTAAAGAAGATTTCTCCTGTACTGCTGGTGGTAGTGGAGAAAAGCCTCAGGTATCATACATATCCTTTTGTACAGAACAGTTTTACATCCCTGAATTTCCATCAATTGCCGTACCCGTCGGACTTGCATTAATTGCGGGACTGTTCTTCTTCAGAAGACATTAAATTTTATTTTATAATCTTATTTCAACTATTATTTTTACATTCTACTTATGAAATTTCTGGTTACTTCATCCTGAAATTTTTTGAGAAACCATGTAGCAGACAAAGATAAGATTTATTAATTCCTTAAAATACTGACAGGAAATATGAAAGTTCTCATCACTGGCGGTTGTGGATTCATAGGTTCGAATCTGGCTGAAGAGTTATCAAAAAAATACGATGTAATCGTCCTCGACAATCTCTCATCCGGGAGTATGAGCAACATAAAGGATTTGAATGTCGAATTCGTCAGGGGCAGCATTACCGATTTAAATTTGCTTGGAAAATTGTTAAAAGATGTTGATTACGTTTCTCATCAGGCTGCTGTTGTCAGCGTACCTGAGAGCATTCAAAATCCAATTAAAGCTGATCAGGTCAATATCAGAGGAACTCTTAACGTGCTGATTGCCGCAGAAGAATGCGGTGTTGAGAAGGTTGTAAACGCATCTTCATGTGCTGTTTACGGAGATACCGGTATTCTGCCGATAAAGGAAGACAATGTGTTAAAGCCCCTATCACCTTATGCAGTCACAAAAATTGCTGCCGAACACTACTGCAAAGTATTCAACGAAATTTCTGATTTAGGAACTGTTTCACTCAGGTATTTCAACGTTTATGGTCCAAGGCAGAATCTCAATTCAGAGTATGCTGCAGTAATCCCAAAATTCATTCAGAGGTTACTGAAGGGGAGGCAGCCAGTCATTTATGGGGACGGTGAACAAACAAGAGATTTTATTTTTGTTAAAGACGTTGTGAGGGCAAACATTCTTGCAATGAAGGGCGAGAAATGCGGTGTCTTCAATGTTGGCACCGGAAAGAAACTATCAATTAACCAGCTCGCATCGCTCATTGCTGAGATCGCTTGTGTAAATTTGAATCCGGTTCATGAACAGCCAAGAGAGGGAGATATAAGACATTCGTATGGGGATATAAGTAAAGCAAAAGACTCTCTGAGTTTTGAGCCTGTTTACAGCCTGAGAGAAGGGTTGAAAGAGACTGTGGAATGGTTCCGGGAGAACTTATGAGTGGCGAATTTTTGGCTTATTATGATGATTATCCTAGCTACTATCTACATAAAAAGAACAAGTTTTTTAAGGTACTTGCCAACTCACATCTCAGCCAACCTCTGCAAGACTCTCTTTTCTCTTATACCAACAGCTACAACCATCCCAATCAAAAGGACATTGAC
>MTMJ01000025.1 GCA_002010045.1 Archaeoglobus sp. JdFR-22
GTCAATGTCCTTTTGATTGGGATGGTTGTAGCTGTTGGTATAAGAGAAAAGAGAGTCTTGCAGAGGTTGGCTGAGATGTGAGTTGGCAAGTACCTTAAATTAAAAGTTTATTGTTTCACATTCTCCTGATAACTTGGTAGCCTTAATTCTTCACTGCTTTCAACCTTGACTAAAAGTTTTGGTTGAAGACAAATAAAAACCGGATTGAGAAAAATTTAAGTATACATTATAACATAATGTAATCAATGAAAACAACATCAGTCAGATTACCTGAAGAGTACATCAAAGAAATCGACAGAATAAGCAATGAGGAAGGGCTGGATAGAGGGACACTCCTTCGCAGATTTATTGGTGATGCTCTGAGAGAACACAAAATTAAAAAAGCTCTTGAAAGATACAGAGAAGGAAAAATCTCGTTATGGAAAGCTGCCAGCATTGCAGGTATATCTTACAGAGCTGCACTTGAGGAGCTAAAGAAAAGAAACATTCCTTTCAGCTATGAGAAGGAAGACCTTGAACGCGATTTAAAATGGGCTACAGAATGATTGTCATTAGCAATACTGGGCCGTTAATCCATCTTGCAAAAGCAGGCGTAATTACAATTCTCAAAGAACTTTTTGATGAGATACTCATTCCTGAGGCTGTAAAAGTAGAAGTAGTCGATAGAGGGAAGGATGAAGGTTTTGGAGATGCTTTTTTAATTGAAAAGGGGATTAAAGATGGGTGGATTTCTGTAGTCAGCAACCCCCCTGGAATGGAGGATATAGCAGAGAAAGCAGGAATCGATGCCGGAGAGGCAGCAGCAATATCCCTTGCATTACAAAAAGGCTATTTACTCCTCATAGATGATTTAGCCGCAAGAAGATTCGCTGCTGGTCTTGGACTGGAGATTACCGGGTCTGTAGGAATTATCCTGAAAGCAGTAATAGAAGGAAAATTCTCGAGGGAAGAAGCAATTAATACACTGGATAAACTTTCTGAAACAATGTGGTTGAGTATGGAAGTATATAAAGAAGTAGTAAAGGCAATTAGAAGTCTATAGGCGAGGGTTACGTTCCTCAACCATCAGCCCATACCGTTGTTTTTACTAAAGAACTCCCCTCCTCACAACCTCTACCCCAATCTTCTTCCCATACACAGCACCTGCAATGAGAACTCCATCGTAACCAATCTCTTCCAGCCTTTTAATATCTTCTGTACTCTTTATACCCCCTCCAGCGTAAAGGGGGTTATCTGACATTCCGGCAGCTTTCTCGAATATTAGGAGTTCAGAAGACATTGTCCCAACTCTCGAGAGGTCGAGAATTATAATCCCCTCAAGCTCATAAGAATTTAACCAGTCTAACGCTGAGAACCAGTCCTCAAAACTCCCGGAAGCGTCAATAAAATTATTCCTGATGTCTAAACTCACATATTTGACCGAATCTTCAATCTTCCTCAAATCAAAAGTCTCACTCCCAAACACAACATCAAATTTGAGATTTTTAGCATCTGATACTTCTCTAAGACCACAATCAGCGACCAGATGTTCGACTTTCCCAGAGAGCATCTCAATAATACGAAAGTTATTTCCCCTGTCAGAAATTCTATCGAGGTCAGCAACATACAGATACCTCGGATTCACCTCATCAACAACGCTTAAGGGATTACTATCTCTAAGGATATCAGTTGAAAGGTGGACTGGCTGGTAAGATTCCCGCTCCCCCCTGAAAGCCCTGACAACCTTCTCTTCCTTCAAATCCATAACAAAGTAGATTTTCATTTTTTCACTCCAATCATATCTCCAACAGAATCAACCGATACTATCAAATCGGTCATCATACTGTCCATTTAAGTTTTTCACTTCCTATCACAGATTCTGATATTTTTCATCCAAAGGAAAAGTTTAAATCAAAATTATGCAAGCGAAAAAAAGATGAGAGAATTATTTGTTAGATTCTGGCAAATTCCAGTTTTTGTGATTGCCATAGCAATAAGCATATATTTAAGAATTATACAGCCGTGGGACAGCGTTTTCACGTGGACAGTACTGTTCAGTGGGAATGACCCGTGGTATTATTTCCGACTTGTCGAGAACTGTATTCACAACTTTCCCAATAGAATATGGTTTGACGCATTTACAAACTATCCCTTCGGCACGTATCTCCACTTTGGCCCATTCCTCGTTTATCTGAGCGCAATTTTAGCCATGATTGGTGGGGCTAATAGCCCGGAGGCAATCAGATCAATTCTCGTCTTCATACCCGCAATTGGAGGGACACTACTATTATTCCCGGTTTATCTGTTTACAAAGGAGGTTTTCAATAAAAGGGCTGGAGTCCTGGCTGCATTTCTTGTAATAATCATGCCCGGTCAGATTCTCCACAGAAGTATGCTTGGATTCAATGACCACCACATCTGGGAAGTCTTCTGGATGGTCTCAACCTTCGCATTATTCTCATATTCATTTAATGTCTGGAAGGGTGAGGAAGCCAGCAAGAATATCAGAAATACAAGAAAGCTGATTGCACCCATCCTGACAGGAATCTCACTCGGAATGTACCTGCTTGCCTGGGCGCCCGGGTTTATCCTTGCTTTCATGATCATATTCTTCGCTTTCCTCGTTTTCATATTCAAAGACTATTACTCGCCAGAGACGACAGATAATATCGTATATATCTCAATCATAACTTTTCTGGTTGCTGCACTGGTTTATTCACCGTTCTCAAATACGATGCCCGGATTTGTCACAATGCATTACACAGTTTTCCAGCTTTTGATTCTGATAGGCTCAGCGGGTGTAATTGCAATCTTTCACGGCATAGAGATTCTGCAGAGGAAGGGTTACTACACAAGATTTGGAGAGGTAGAAAGATTTGCATTTCCTGCGACAATTTTCGCCTCCACGATAGTCGTAATGGGTCTTGTATCAACACTCTCCCCTGACTTCTTCAACCTGCTGAGTGGTATATTCAAAGTTATACAGCCTGCAGAGGGGCAGCTTACAATTGCAGAAGTTCAGCCATTCTTCTCGAGAGGAGGAAGTGTTGACCTCCTTCCTGCGTGGATAAACTTCGGTATGACGTTCTTTTTCGGAATGCCAGCTCTGATTTACATCATATACATAACACTGACAGAGAAGCAACCCCTGCACTTTCTTGTTTTAATTTTCAGCATCTCCATGCTTGTTGCCCTTACCGGACAGAACAGGTTTGCATATTACTTTGGAGCAGTCTCTGCAATTCTCGGTGCTGTATTTATAGAGCTTCTTCTCAGAATATACTCAAACTATACAGTCAGCAGAAAGACTCAGAGAATATATCTGCTTGCGGGAATATGGCTCCTCACTCTTTTCCTCGTTTTCACGGGTGTTGACAAGACACTCCCATTCCTTGTCTTCTTCATGGTTCCGGTAATTACACTCGAGGCTCTTCTCTTTGGTCTGAGAAGCCTGAAAAACGATGATATTTCCTTAGATGATGTGATAAATACCATTGACAGGTATAAAGAATCTGCAGTTGTCGTTGCAATTGTTCTGATTTTAATTGCCCCACTTGTAACTGTTGCTTATCCGACATATAAAAATGCAGAATTGCAGAGTAAGGCAGCCGGCTCCATAAATAAACAGTGGTGGGATGCTTTGATATGGATGCGGGAAAATACGCCCGAGCCGGGACTTGATTACTATGCCATTTACAAACCGGGAGTGCAGGGTGAAAGATACCCGTACTATCCGAATTCGACATATGGTGTCATGAGCTGGTGGGATTACGGTCACTGGATTACAGCCGTATCTCGCAGAATACCAAATGCTAACCCATTCCAGCAGGGTATTGGTATGAAAGGAGGAGACGCAGGTTCAGCTCCTTTCTTTACTGCTTTTGAAGAGGTTGAAGCAAATCAAATTGCAGATGAACTTGGAGTTAAATATGTTGTAACAGACGTGGAGATGGCAACAGGAAAGTTCTATGCCATGGCAACATGGGCTGAGAACTCACTCAACAAAGCGGGAACCTTCTATTTCTCGGGTCCGGGTTACGTTTTCGCCTCAAAAGAAGGCATTGGTATAACGCCCTACCGTACAAACATTCCTCCCGATGCAAACGTTCTTACAGCTATCAACATGCCGAATGAGAACTACTTCAGGACAATGGAGGCTCGATTCCATATCTTTGATGGTAATGGACTTGAACATTACCGCATGATTTATGAAAGCGGTTACGAGTCAGAGAATTTCCTGACAATGGAAGCAATTTATCGTCTGACGTATAACCTCTACTACACTAACCTGTTTGACTTCCAGCAACCCGAGATAATGTCAACAGGATACGTTAAGATATTTGAATACGTTAAAGGAGCGAAGATTACGGGCACTACAGATGCAGATACTGTGGAGCTTGAGCTCACTTTAAAAACAAATCAGGGAAGAACTGTGTTATACCAGCAAAAGGCTGAGGTTAAGGATGGTGTGTATGAGTTCACAGTTCCATACGCCCATGATGCTGTAAGTGCAATCACGCTTGAGTCCCACTACAGGCTGAAAGCCGGTAATGTAACGCAGGAAGTAATTGTCAGCGAAGAAGACGTTGTTAACGGAAATGTCCTCAAAGTTAACCTGTAAAGCTCAATCATATGATTATTGCAGATGACTTTTCAGAAGCCAGAAAGAAGCTAACGGGAAAGATTCTTGAGGAAAATACATCTGTTCAATCCCGTTTTGGAGAAATAATAAAATCCAAGCCTGCTTTCATAGTAATAAAAAAACCTGAATATGTTGATAATATTGATAACGAATTCTGGAGTTTTTGCGGAGACAACTACGTTACAAGGATTGAAGACTTCCTGAATGTTGCCGCCAGCAAATTGAGTGAATCCCCGTTCACGAGAAGAGTGTCTCTGCCATTATGGATGCCAGCAGACCATTTATGTGAGAATCCACCTGCGATAACAGAAATAAGTTTTATTCAACTGGATGGCAGAGTTAATGCAACAGCTTACATCAGGAGTCTTGACACTGTAAACTACTTCAGCCTGAACATGGATTTTGTCACCTATACACTCCATGAAGTTGTTAACAGGACAGATTTCAAACCCGGTAGCATAGCAGCGATTGTAGCAATACCCCACATCTATTCGAGAGATGTAAAAAGAGCGGAAGATGAAAGAAGGACAGCAGATGAGGTATATGGTGTTACAGAATACGGCTCTCATCTCGTTGAAGACTACCTGTCTTCAGGCTGGCATTCCGCACTTGAATCCATATTTTACAATGGTTTGAAGAAGGAAACGGAATGGGGAGAGCTTTTCGAGGGTCAGGCTGAGAGCAAATTCCTTCATCGTCTGTTTATTGAGATTAATAACCCGTATGAACTTCAGATTCATGACAAAGCACCCTTCAGCAGAAGTTATGGAATTGACTATGCCCACAATTATATGATTCATGCCGAGAAAATTGATTCAGAGGTGACAGAGAGCATTTTGAATGAGGGTGAGACATATACCTATGCAGAAAGAGCACGCTACTGCGAAAAAGATGAAGTTAAGGTTGACCAGCTCTACACCGTTATCCGGAAGCTGAATAAAGACAGAAACAGAAGAGACTGTTACGTCGGCATCTCAAGACACTGGGATTTGATTGCGAATGAACCTCCATGTCTGAGGGGTTACCAGTTTGTAGGAAACGAGATGCTCTCTGGAATTTTCTTTATGCGTTCCAATGATGTTTTCGGGGCGATGCATGCAAACATGTTTGCGTTCTCAACCCTGACGCAGTATGTTGCAGAGCTGACAGGCTTTGGTAAACACGTTTACTACCATTTTGCGGTAGATGCGCACATCTACTCTGAATTTTTTGATGCGGTTAAAGAAATTCTTGAACCCGAGACGCCCTCTTTTAAGATTGAGTAATGAGTCTGAGTAATGAGTCGGAAAGTTTTAAAAATTAACAGACTAAAGATTTACGGAATGTGTGGAATTGTCGGTCTTCTTTACAGGAAAAAGAATAGTGAATTCGGTTCAATAATAATTGATATGATGCAGCGCCTTCAACACAGGGGTAAGGATGGAGCAGGCGTGGCAATTTATGGTGGTCTGGAGCTTTCAAAAGATGAATATGTATTAAAAGTTGAGGTTGGAGAATTCAACAAGAGAGATGTGATAGAGGATATACTGCATAAAAAATGCAATATTGAGGAGATCAGGCTCATAAGAGAGGGAAAAGATTTTGTGATTTTTGATTTCAAGATAAAAGTCCCTGATTTTAAAAAATTAAAGAGTCTGCTCTTCGAGATTCAATCTCTAAAAGACATATCTGTGCTGAGTGCGGGAAGATTTGAAATGATAAAAGACGTAGGTACTGTGTCATTTGTTGACAGCATCTACAGTATTTCCAGAAAATCGGGAACTCACGGAATAGGACATATGAGATTCTCAACAGAAAGCGGTGTGGACAGATACCATGCTCATCCATTCCAGAGTTTCATTTATCCTGACGTTACAGTTGTTCACAATGGGCAGATTACAAACTACTGGAAAGTGAGAAATGTGCTTGAGGCTAAAGGGCATACATTTACGACTGACAATGATACAGAGTGTATTGTTCATTATATTGCCGACAAACTACTTGCAGATTATAAACTCGAAGAGGCTCTCGAGAGTGCTGTGAGAAGGCTTGATGGTCCGTTTTCTTTCATTATTTCCACGCGAAACGCTATTGGAGTGGCTAAGGACAAACTCGGCTTGAGACCTGCCCTTGTTTCAGAAGATGGTGAGGTATTTGCAGTCGCAAGTGAGGAGGTAGCAATAGAGCCTCTTGGTTTAAATCCCGAGTATCTCAATCCGGGTGAGGTTCGAGTGTTTGAGAGGTAAACATGGAGATTGATTGCAGGGATAAAACGGTGAGAGAGATTAACAGGATTCTGAAGGAAGCTGCAATTTCAGGAGAGAAACAAATAATTCTGAAAAACGCGGGAGCAAAACACTTTCTCTGTGCAGGTTTACAGAATCCAGTCAATGTGACCGTGGAAGGAAGTGCAGGTTATTTTGTCGCTACAATGATCGATGGTGCAAGAGTGATTGTAGAGAAGAATGCAGGCTGGTTTGCAGGAGATAATATGACGGCAGGTTATTTAGAGGTGAAGGGAAATGCGGGTGATGGTGCAGGGCAGGGAACATATGGCGGCACAATAGTCGTAAGAGGTAATGCTGGAGCAAGAACTGGAGAAATAATGAAGAACGGCACAGTAATCATCGGGGGCAATTCAGAGTTCATGACAGGTCTCTACATGATGGGAGGTAAAATGATTATACTCGGCAATCTTTCAGATATGGCTGGCGAATCAATTGTGAGGGGTGAGATTTACGTAAAAGGAGACATAAAAAGTCTCGGACAGAATGCAAAAATATCAAAATTGAATAAGAGTGATAAAATGTGGTTGAAAAGAACTCTGGAAGAGCATAACTTTAAGTCCACCATCAAAAAGTTCAGAAAGATTGTTCCTGAGAAGCCTCGATTTTACTATGCGCCTTCAGAGGAGGGATAATGTTTCAGATTGGAATTGACAGGGAACAGTGTCAGGAATGTCTGAAATGTGTGAGGTACTGTCCAACTGAGACACTCTCCAGAAAAGGAAAGAAACCGATTGTCAAAAACCCTGCTGCATGTGTTGGCTGTGGAAACTGTTCTGATGTCTGTCCTGCCAGTGCAATTCAGGTCTCAGGAACTTCGGACTTTGAGGAAAGGGGTTTATGGTCTCGAAAAGCCGTGAAGGACATTCAGAAGAAGGCAGAAATAGGAACATACATAGTAAGGGGTACGGGAGCAACAAGACCTATTCCCCATTTCGACGAGCTCGTTATCCTTCCAGCCCAGACATCAAGACCATCCATAGATAAATACAGGGAACCATGCAATACAAGAATAATTTTGGGGGGCAGATTTGCTGAGAAGCCACTCATACTTGAGACTCCAATAATGGGCGCTGCAATGAGCTTTGGTGCAATCAGTCTTGAAGCAAAATTGTCAATTGCGAAAGGCACAGCTATGGTCGGTACTGCAACAAACACAGGTGAGGGAGGGATGCACCCTGAAGAGAGAAAACATGCAAAAATACTCGTTGCCCAGTATGCAAGCGGAAGATTCGGAGTTTCGGCAAGATATCTCAACTCAGCCGATGCAATAGAAATCAAAATTGGACAGGGGGCTAAAGCAGGAATGGGGGGTCACCTGCTCGGTGAGAAAGTGTCAGAAGAGATCGCAGCCATCAGGGGAATTCCACCGGGTTCTGATGCCTTATCTCCTTCAAGACACATGGATATAATAGGGCCTGAAGACCTTGCAATGAAGATTGAGCAGTTGAGGGAAGTAACTGACTGGAAAATACCGATAGCTGTAAAGTATTCTGCAGGAAGGGTGGCAGACGATGTGAAGATTGCAGCAAAAGCGGGAGCAGACATAGTGGTTGTTGATGGAATGCAGGGTGGAACGGGAGCAACCCCCGATGTGGTTGCGGAACATGCAGGCATACCGACCGTGGCAGCAATAGTTCAGGCAGATAATGCCCTCAAAGAGCTTGGACTGAGAGATAAAGTTAATCTGGTGGCTGCTGGCGGAATAAGGAATGGTGCAGATGTTGCCAAAGCTATAGCTCTCGGAGCTGATGCAGTCCAGCTTGGCACAGGCTTACTTATTGCTCTTGGCTGTACTGTTTGCAGAATGTGTTTTCTTGGAAAATGTCCAAAAGGAATTGCAACTCAGGATAAACGACTCCGAAAAAGGCTGAAGCCAGATAAGGGTAGCCAGAGGGTTTACAATTACATAAAGGCGCTCACAGAAGAACTGAAAATACTGACCCAGCAGGCAGGGAAAACAGATGTTAGCAATCTGGAAAGAGAGGATTTGAGGGCATTGAGTATTAATATGTCTGCTATCACAGGAGTAAAATTGATTGGCGATGCTCCGATTATTTTTAAGTAGAAGTAAGTAATAAAACAAGCAAGCTACAGTCCCCCAAATTCTGTGATTCATAAGCAGGAATATTCATTCCTGAAAATTATATGGCAGTTTCCCTGAATCCTGACTGAGTATTGAATTCCCAAAAACCTAAAAACTTTTTTACTTAATAATTTAATTAGATGTATGGAAACAATCACAACTGCAGAAATGATTGCCCTTGATTCAAACTGTGAGTATTATGGGTTATCACGATTACAGCTTATGGAGAATGCAGGCAGGGGACTCGCAGAAGAAATTCTGAGACGCTTCAATTCCGGGAAAGTGACAGTTTATGCCGGGATTGGAAACAATGGCGGAGATGCCTTTGTAACTGCAAGATTTCTTAAAGGATTCGATGTCAGGGTGTTGCTGCTCGGAAAGTCCTCTGAAATAAGAACTGAAATTGCAATGAGGAATTTCAGAATTCTGAAGGACTCAGGATATGAAATTGAAGAAATAAGAGATTCCACAATGCTTGAAGAGGACAAATCTGACATTATTGTTGATGCAATGCTTGGCACCGGTGTGAGAGGAGAACTCAGAGAACCGTATTCAACCGCGGTTGAGATAATAAACTCAAGCAATGGTTTTAAGATTGCTGTAGATGTGCCAACTGGATTAAATCCCGACACGGGGGAATCAGAGCAGGCTGTAAATCCAGATCTAACAGTAACATTCCATAGGATGAAACCGGGACTTGAGAAAGCTGGCGAAGTGGTTGTAAAGGACATCGGGATTCCATCTCTTTACGAGAAACTCACTGGACCGGGTGACGTGAAAATAACTTATCGCAGAATACAAACAGGCCATAAGGGCACCCATGGCAGGGTTCTTGTGATCGGTGGTGGACAATACAGTGGTGCACCTGCTCTGACGGCGATGGCAGCTTACGCTGCTGGTGCTGACATTGTAACAGTAGCTGTCCCGAAGTCCGTGTATAAGATTGTTGCATCATTTTCTCCTGATTTAATCGTTAGAAAGCTTGAAGGCGATGTAATATGCCCAGGACACATTAAAGAATTGAAAGAACTGGCTAAAAAGCATCATGTGGCCGTCATAGGCATGGGTACTGAAAACATAAGTGATTTTGTAGAGGAATTTCTAAAATATGTTGACAGAGCAGTTCTGGATGCTGGAGCGCTGACCAAAAATGTCCCAGAAGGAATTAACTGCATTCTCACTCCACACAGCACAGAATTTGAAAGAACGTTTGGATTTGCTGCAAAGGAGGATGGTGTTTTAAAGGCTGCAAAGAAGTCAAGCTCAGTAATCCTGTTGAAGTCACGGGAAGACATAATTTCCGATGGTCGCAGATTAAAATTCAACAGGTCGGGAAATGAAGGGATGACTGTTGGAGGGACAGGAGATTTGCTTGCGGGAATTGCCGGGGCATTTCTGTGTTCTGCTGATGCTTTCAGAAGTGCATGTAGCTCAGCATTCATTAATGGCAGAGCAGGTGATTTGTGCCTGGATGAAAAAGGCTATAATTACACAGCAACCGATTTAATTGAAAAAATACCTGTGGCAATAAAGGAGTCGATGGAATTTGATTGAAGGGAAAATGGGAAAAATTAACCAAGGAATTAAAATTTCATTGCTGATTCTATTACTTATTATATGTCCTGTCAGGGCTGCCACAATTCATGGCACTGTATATTCGTGGGAAACGCTTGAACCTCTCCCGAAAACGATAATTACGGTGAATACAACACCGGAACAGCAGATAGTAACCGAGGATGGTAACTATATAATCAATCTCACCGACGGAACGTACATTCTCAGAGCGTTTTATTACAAAGATGGTTTTCTTAATCTGTATGGAGAAGAAAATGTTACCATTCAGGCAGAAGGTGATTACAACATTGACCTTGTACTCTTCCCTCCCATCTCTGATATACGTTTTGAAGAACCAGAGGAGATTGAATTTCCGATTGAGGGTGAAAAAAGCATCCCCTATCACTACTTCCTCATTCCACTAATACTCCTCGGTATAACAGGTTTCTACTTTTTGATTGAGAAGAAAAGGAAAATTGAAGATGGAGAAGAAAGTATTGTCTCTCCTGCCGAACATTTCGAACCGATGGTAGATGTCCTGTCCGAATTACCAGAAGACCTGAAGAACGTGATTTCCATAATCAGAAGTGAGGGCGGGAGGATAACTCAGAAAGAATTGAGGAGGAAGTACGGATGCTCTGAAGCAAAGATGAGTCTTATCATTGCCGACCTTGAACGAAGAGACATTGTTGAAAAAGTGAAGAAAGGAAGAGGAAATATCATATTTCTCAAAAATAATGATATGGACTGAGATAGCAGAATAAGTTGACTATTATAATATCACAAAAAGACAAATGATAAGTATACTACATATAATTTCAGTTCAATGAGAATCGACATATTAATCATGGTGGCACTGATGCTTCTACCACTGGTTGGAACCGGTGGTATAGCTGTTTACGTGTACTGGATATTGATTACAGGAATTTACATTGCTTATGTCGCTTATATGACAGAAAGGTGGTCATAATGGATGTTTTCCTGACTGCGCTTTCTCTATACATTATTGCAGCAACGTTGATAGCTGTTTATGCCAGAAAGGGGGTGAGAAGTCAGGAAGATTTCTTCATTGGCGGTAGAAATATCGGTGGTATAGTCTCTGCACTGACTTATGCTGCAACAACGTACTCAGCTTTCATGATGGTGGGTCTTGTTGGATTCACGTATGCAACTGGAATAGGTTCAGCAGGATTTGAACTCATGTATCTTGTTGGCACTCTCTTTCTGCTTTCTTATTATGGTCCCAAAATCTGGAAGATGAGCAGAGAAAGAGGCTTTGTGACTCCTTCAGAAATTTTTACAGAACGATATGGATTGCGTGTAACAAAGCTGATTGCAATTATTGCCCTGATTGCATTGATTCCCTACACGTCAGCCCAGATGATTGGGGTTGCTCTGATACTTGAGAGAAATATACAGATCTCCTTTCAGTCCGGTATAATGCTTACCGCATTTCTCGTTGCAATCTGGGCACTTCTTGGAGGATTGAGGGGTGTTGCATGGACGGATGCTGTTCAAGGTTCTGTCATACTCCTTACGGCAATTCTTGCAGTTTTCTGGATTTTCTGGTGGGGGTTCGGTGCTGGCGTTACGAGTTTTATGACGAATCTTGAGAATGCCGAAGAAATCCTTCAATTTCCCAATAGCTTCTGGACTCCCCTGAGGTTTGCTGGTTTTGTTGTACCGTGGTTCTTCTTCTCCCTAACAAATCCACAGGTTTTTCAGCGATTATTCATTCCAAAGGATACCTCTGCTTTGAGGAAGATGATACTCCTTTTTGCTATCTTTGGCTTCATATATACTGTTTTAACGACATTTATGGGGCTTGAATTGAGAGCGCTGTCCGAGAACGGGAGTTTTCCTCAAATTGAGAACAGAGATAGTGTAACTCCTGTGATACTCACTTTTATGCCAGAATGGCTTGCATTGCTTGTTTCACTCAGCATAATAGCCGCAGCTGTTACAACCTCCAACTCGATAATTCTAACACTCTCATCAATGGCTTCAAGAGACCTCTCAAAATCAAGAAGTGTTCTTGCAGGAGAGGCTGCGGTGGTCGTTATGACAGTTCTTGCGGCGTTATTCGCTTTAAAAAGAGCAGACTACATTGTAGTGCTTTCAGTCCTTTCTTCCACAATTCTACTCTGCCAGCTTCCAATTATTCTGGGCATATTTCATGGAAAGAAGGGTAAGGAATTGACGGGAATTTTAACACTGCTGTGCGGTTCTTCAATAGCCATTACATCAATTTTCGGCATAACTCCCCCATACTTACCAGTATCAATATGGGTATTTCTGGCTTCCTTTACAGTCTATATGGTATTATCGAGAATTGAGGGTTAATTTTTTCTCAACCGATTCCACTTTAGATTCCATTGTTCCTTTTTTATCTCTCCTATCGTCAATTTTTATTGTCGTGAGAACTCTTTTAATTTCCGGATTGGAGAAGACAGATTCGTGCATCTCTCTACAGATTTTCAGGACTCTATCCAGATCCCCTTCAATCACAGTCCCCATTGGAGTTATTTCATAATCAAGCTCGCTATTTTCCAGAACTTTTATTGCCTGTGCCACAAAACGGCTCAAACTGGTATCTGATGTTCCCAGTGGTACAACACTTATCTCTACCAAAACCATAGTTCTCAGCCTGAATAACTATCAAACAGACTTATTAGCCTTACCCGCCTTATCTTTCGCCTCATTATCATTGAAATCACATGATTTTAGCAATTTCTGTACCGTTTATAAGGTAGTAAAGCAAATATAAAATTGGAGAACAAACCCAACATCTACTCACCACAATTTCTTTTTTATTTTTTAATAGCCTGACAATTTCTCAATCCCCTTCAACCATGGCATCATCCCAGAACTGCTCTTCTGGAGGGAGCAAGCGATTTCTTCGAAATCCCTTATCTTTCTTAAAATCCCCATATTC
>MTMJ01000024.1 GCA_002010045.1 Archaeoglobus sp. JdFR-22
AACGAATTTGTTAACAGTGGTCTATTTGTCTATAATTCATACAATAACCTTGTAGAGGATAACACGGTGAATTCAAAGCCACTTGTCTATCTTGAGAACGAATCAGATACCGTAGTTGATGATGCGGGACAGGTTGTGCTTATAGGGTGTAATAATATAACTGTTGAGAATCTTAATCTCTCCTACACAAATGTTGGTGTGGAACTCTTTGAGACCGATGCTAGTAAAATATTAAACAATGACCTAAATAACAATACCAGATATGGTGTTTATCTTTATAACTCCACCAATAATGAAATAAACTCAAATAATGCATCTCATAACATATGGTTTGGGATTTGTTTGTTTAATTCAAATGATAATCTTGTCATATCAAGCAGCTTGGAAAATAATGGTTGGTTTGGTTTGTATTTGTATACTTCAAGTAACAATACTATCTCTAAAAATAATGTTGTCGACAATTATTTCGATGGGATACAGATTAGAAATTCATTGAATAATACTATCAGTTCTAATGACGTGAGCAGGTCTATATGGGGAATTTATTTAACAAATTCGGTAAATAACCGCCTAATAGATAATAGTATAATGCAGAATACTGATGGCATTGTTATACAAGAAGCGACGGATAATTATATAGAAATAAATAGAGTGATAAATAATTTAAAGTGGGGTATGAGCATTGAAAATTGCAATGGCATTAGTATTACTGGAAATAACGCTTCTATGAATGGATATGATGGAATCCACGTAGAAGATTCTTACAATGTCAATATTAAAGATAATACCATCTTTATGAATGACGATGGCATTGAGCTCCATGATTCATTTGACAATGTAATTTCAGGTAATATAATAAAATACAATTATGAAAGTCTTGAATTAGACTGCTCCGAAAACAACACGATTGCTGATAATTACATAGCAAACAGTCGAGATGGTATTGAATTATTTGATTCTCTTAACAATACTATAATTAACAATACTTGTTATAATTGTTCATGGTATGCTGGGATTTATCTTTATAACTCAAACGATAACAACATAAGAAACAATAATTTCTCGAAAAATGAAGGTGGGATCTCGCTCTTATATTCGAACCACAACACTATTTACCTTAATAACTTTATAAACAATGCAGAAAACGTTTATTCTTACGATTCGGTAAACATATGGAATTCAACAGAACCATTAACCTATACTTACAACGGAAAAACTTCCACAAATTATCTTGGAAACTACTGGAGTGGTTACACTGACACAGACTTCGATGGAGATGGGATATGGGACAATCCGTTTGTAATCAATTCAGAAAATCAGGACGAATATCCATTAGTTGACACTTTTGAGAATTATATCATTGGAGCGGCACCATCCGAAATTGAACCAGTGGCTTCATTCACTTTCTCTCCATCTTCTCCGAATGTAGGAGAAACAGTAACTTTTGACGCATCGGCAAGCTATGACCCTGATGGTGGAGACATAGAAAGCTATTCTTGGGACTTTGGTGATGGGAATACTGGATCAGGTAAAATCGTTACTTACATCTATTCTTCAGCAGGAACTTATACTGTAGCTCTAACAATAACAGATGATGAAGGTCAAACTTCGTATACTTCAAAGACTGTTAGTATTGGAACTACTTCAACAGTTTTAACCTTAAACCAACCTCCAACATCTGTAAATGAAGACGAGGAAATAACCTTCATCGGAACCTTGAAAACCTCATCAGGAATAGGAATTTCAGGATCTACCATAAAAATATTCGAGGACGATGGAACAAGCGATGAGTTACTGGCTCAGGGAACTACAGGTAGTGATGGAAGCTTCTCAATAACTTGGACAGCAGAAAAAAAAGATGCAGATGACACGATTGAGGTTTATGCAAAGTTTGAGGGAGATAGCAACTATGGTGCATCTACCAGTTCTGTTTATACTATTATAATTAATGAAGAGCCTGATGCAGAAGAACCATCGAAAGTAACTCTCACTGTGAGAGTCCATAATGTGTACGATACCCTGCCACCAGGAGGCGGAAGTATATCAGTAAATTTGCTTGATTCAGCAAATAGTGTAATTGATCAGAAAAAGATCTATTACGATGGTGGTGAGCAATACGTTGAAGCACAGTTTAATATTGAACCAGGTGACTACATTATAGAAGTATACCAAACACCTGAAACCGGAATAGGATACATAGAATTCTGGGGATCATCGAATGTTAATGTCGAAAATGATAAAGAAATCGATTTCAAGAGGAATACTTTGGTAATTCAAGACTTGAAAATCAATGGACAGAGTCTATATTCATCACCAATTATAGATCCACCACCAAGTGGGGAAGTTAATTTTGAAATTACGGTTAAGAATTACGGGGATTCGGCGACTAATGCCTATTCCTGGTTATTTATCGATAAAGAAAAATCATTCCCATATGATATTAAAAAGAAGTCAGAGACAGTTAGTATAGCTCCGGGGGATACAGCAACTTTCACAATAACTGTGAATCTTGAATCTTTTGGTACAACCTATTATATTGTCCCAGTGGTCTACGGGGAATATGATAGCTGGAGAGCAACTAATCAGACTGGTTGGTTGGAATTTAGGGTTAATAAGCTTTGTAAGAATTTAGGTGTTGCGTTTGTTGATGTAAAGCTTTACAATAATGGCAATTTAGTGGAAGAAAATACAACAGATTTAAATAGACGGGTCTGCTTCTCTAACGTCGGAAATAAATTTGAATTCAATGGTAAAATATATGATATTGACGAAATGCCATCGTCACCTATTTTCATAGTATTTTTCGAATCTGAGGATGACAATATAAAAGTTAGACTCCGGGTTAGTAGGGATTCGGACGGAATGGTTCAAGAAGGTGTTGTTGATAGGTTAATTTTACCTGATAAACCTATAGGCTATCGTATAGATGTGCTATCAAAAGAGGACTTAGCCCCCATAGGATTTAGAATAAATCCAAGTGTATCTCGAAGCATCATCAAACTGTCATCTATTATTATGACTGCAAAGTATTTAACAATAAAAGATCCTATAACTGGAAAAATAAATATAGACGATAAAGCTTTTTCCTCATTTGAGCCATTCCTAAACACACCTAGATTTTTCAATCCGAGGACCCAAGCTTGGCTTGAGGGGAGCTGTGGAGGGATGGCGATTACTTCTATTTTATTCAACGGTATCCAGTATGAAAGTGATAGATATAAAATACCTTTAAATTATGACTATCTCAGAAGTCATAACCCAGAATATGTATTAGATTGTGTATGTGCCCTTAAGAATGCGAAAGATGAATGTCTTTACTATTGTGGCTATTACAGTGATGAAGTAATCGCGAAAATTAGTCTTCCTGATGGAAGCAGAATAACACCATTGGACAACGTTTATCTGCCTATAATCATTCATCAGGAAAAGCAAGATAAAATAATGGAAGAAATTTGTTCTTTTAACAACGTATTAACAGAACTGAAATTCGAAAGACCGGTTATAATAGGCATATTTACTGCTAAAGAAGTAGCATGTCACGCAGTCATAGCATTTGGCTACATAAAAAGTGGAAACGATTATTACTTCGCAGTTTACGATCCTAATCATCCTGAAAGGTATAATTGGCTTAGATACAATATTATTGATTACTCAGTAGATTACCCGGACAACCCTTGTGGTGAAAATGTACGTATAAGATACTTCAAAATACATGCTTTAAAATACAACGCTTTTAGTCACAGGAAAGAGAAGGTTGAAATTAACGACCTATTATCCAATTACAAAATCTATGCTTCGGATAGAAAACTCTACCTGTATAATTCCGGCAAGAGTTACACTGGGCAATTTATTAGTGATAAATTCTACTCAACAAATGTTCCTTATTCTGCAGGATTCATGGAGTATAGCAAAAAATCAAACGGTGAAGTAGATTTACTCTATGTTCTTGCATACCCTTCTGCTTTCAGTATGAATGTTGATACTCAACCAGTAGGTAAGAACAACTTCGATCCAGTTACAATTCTTAACTTCAGTGAGGATAAAGTTGATGGAGTGAGCCTGACGTCTCCGGGAAATATAACGATAAACGATACTGCTGAAGGCTACATAATCTATGCCACTGACTGGCTTAGCATGGAAAGGTACATTTCAGACGATGAAAAGTTCGTTAACATAACTCTAAACATAACAGGGACCAACATAACCATTTACTTCGAGAACGAGGTGTTCGACGCTGATATAGATTCAGATGGATCGATAGATATTACATTGCAACCTCCAACACCCAACTTTACTTTCTTCCCAGATAAGCCAGAAAAAGAGCAGCTAATAAAATTCAACGCAAGCTCAAGCTACGACCCAGATGGGAATATTATCTCATATTACTGGAACTTCGGAAATGGAACAAACGCTACTGGCAGCGCAGTCAACCATACATATACATCTCCGGGAATCTATACAGTAACTCTAACAGTAACAGACAACGATGGGATAAACGCATCCCTTTCAAAAATGATTACTGTTAATTCTCCACCAATCGCATCCTTCACCTACACTCCACCTTCACCTTTAACAGGACAAATAATTACATTCAACGCAAGTTCAAGTTACGATGACGGAAATATAACCTCGTATTACTGGAATTTTGGAGACGGAAGTAATGCAACTGGGATGGTAGTGGATCACACTTATTCGTCTGCCGGAACTTACACAGTTACTCTTGAAGTGGAAGATGATCTCGGATTTTTGAATTCGACTTCAGTAAATATCACAATAAACAAGAAAGAGACGTCAGGAAAACTAACAGGTGGAGGAGGAGGCGGAGGTGGGTTACCACCTGTAGTACCTCTTATTGCAGAGTCGGAGTATTCTGAGACATTCATGAAGAACCTTAGACCAAATCAACAGATTGTAATTGAGATGCCTTCCAGATTACTCAGCGATGGCATTGCTGAGATCGGAGCTACTTATGATAGCAGCATGACTGTCAGAGTTACCGTCTCAAAGGTCGCATCTCTTCCATCTACTATTATTCCGCCAAAGGGCAAAGTCTATTCATACTTCGAAATTGTGTTCACAGATTACTTTACATCTGCAAAGATTGAACCTTCTGGCTACGTCAAGTTCAGAATTTCGAAAGACTGGTTAAAGAGTGGTAATGCAGAAAAATCAGATGTTAAGTTTCTAAAATGGAAGGACGGAAAGTGGGTTGAACTTTCTAGCAAATTAATAGATGAGGACGATAGCTACTATTACTTCAAAGTCGAACTTGATTCGTTCAGTCTTTTTGCTGTCCTTGCAAAAGAGAAGATTTCATTGCCAAGTATTCCGTCAATTCCGGCGCCAACTCTTACAGCAACCGAGGGAGTGGTAGAGACTCCAACAGCAACTCCAACTTCTAAATCAACTGCTCCACTTAAACCTGTAACTCCGATCTCAACAGAGATAATCATTGTAATTGCAGTGATAATTATTGTCTTTGCTATTGTTGTTTATGCTGCGAAGAGGGGGAGATGATGACGTTTGAATATATGGAAGTGGTGCATAAAGGGATGGAAACTTTTTGCAGTCAACTCCCAATTCAGAACCAGCCTCCACACACGTTGCTACTTTAATACCAACCACTAATCCTCGACATTCAACTGAAGGAGGAGTAACAGCAGAGACCCTCTTACCAGAGAGAACATCTTTAGTAACTCCAATTTCTGAGAAGCAATCAGAAATACCAGGGTTTGAATCGATATTCGCTGTAATAGGGGTTGATTGCGAGTATTTATCTATTTAATAGGGTGAGGTAGTCTAATCAACTTTTTTATAGTTTTATTTCATTAAAAATTAAATTAAATAAAACTAATCCAATTTATATCCAAGCTTCTCACACAACTCTCTTCTCTCCCTCTTCTCTTCTTCATTTTCTGTCTTGGTTACGGCAGTTCCATCAACAGCACCAAGAATAGCCCTGCCAAGTTCAGTCTCTGCAACTATGATCTCAATTGGATTTGCAGAGCCGACAATAATGTTGCATACTGCAGGATGCATTTTCACTGTGTTCATGACATTGATTGGAAATGCGTTATCGAAGACAATCACGTAGGCATGACTGGCAGCGATGGCAAGTGCATTCTTTCCAGCAAGTTCTTTAAGCTCTTCATCATTTCCCGTAACTCTGACCAGCTTTGGAACAGCTTCATTCATCGCAACACCGCACTTAATTCCGGGAACTGCAGTAAGCAAAGCTCTGAAAAGATCATCTATCGTGTAAACAGAGAAGTTTGCCTGTCCCACAATTATCTGGTACTTCTCACCCGGATTCTCTATTTTAACAGCCTCAACCTTCATGGAAGAATTGAGTCAGTCATTAAATAAATTGATTACTGAATTTGTCTTTGATTCAGTAGCCGAAAGATGTCTCCGATATCAAGTATCTCTATCTCTCTTCCTTCTAAATCTCTCCTATCAGGAACGATGAGAATCTTTTTGCATTCAAACCTTTCCAGTTTCTCTTCTACTTTTCTTAATTCCGCTTTATCAACAAAGCTCTTCCACTTTACCTCTGCAACAAGTCTGAGTTTTTTAAACTCAAAAAGTGAGATGTCAACTTCAAGATCTTTTTCCTCTATCCTTTCATGTCTGAGACCATAAAGTTTTGCAAGCAGGTTTCTTAAAAATTGCTCTACATGAAATGGGATCTTTACATCTACTGCCTTTTTTATGAACTCTTCACCTGTTTCGAGTTCTGTATAGGCATATTTTTCCTCAAGATAGTAATGAAGGTCAATAAGTGGCGAGAGGTGGTAGTATCTGAACCTTCTTCTGTTTTGCACCCTGATCTTCTCAAGTATTCCCATAGTTGTGAGCATCTCCAGATATTTCTGCAGAACACCCGGATTATCTTTGCTCAGGAGACCTCTCGAGAAAAGCAGGGTTGAGATTTCTGTGCTGATGTTCTTTCCATTTGCGATTGCCTTCATTATCCCCTCGTAGATGTTTGTGAGTTCTCTCTCCTCTTCGCTGAAGACCTCTCCAACAAGTTCTTTGACCATAAATCTTGCCTCATAAAGAAAACTGGCGATAAAATCCCTGACCGGAGGTTTGTAGTAGGGTATCAGGAAAGGGTCTCTGAGATAAACCGAAGCTTCAATGAGTTCTCTCCCACTGAGCCCCTCTGAAAGCCCGAGCAGAATGTCTCTTTCGTCTATTAAACCAATTCTAACGGGATAAACCAGCCCGAGCAGCGGGCTCTTGGACTCTATAAGTCTTTTTGACAGCCAGAGTGTTGAGGATATCAGAGTGAGCTCTCCACTTTTACCTGTGGCATGGAGAAAGTCGAGAAACTCTTCCGGAAGCCGGTGGAACTCATCAATGACAACTTTTCGCTGTCCGAGCATGGATCTGAATATCTTCACAAATTCGCTGTATGTGTATTTTTCTCCCGAGATTTTATCAAAAACAGTGGTATCTCTGTTAACAAAATAAAAATTGTCGTAGTCTGTAAAATTCTCAACCAGAAATGTCTTTCCGGTCTTTCTCCTCCCGTAAATCATTCTCCACGGTTTTCCTTTCTTTACCCTTTCAACATCTATTCTTCTGGGAATAATTCTCATAAGAATAATTCTCTAAAGAATATTTATTAAATTTTTGCCTGCATTCTTTACTTAGTGAGACAATTCCCATTTCTGGTTTTAAAGCAAGTCTCTAAATTCCTTTTACAGGAAAATTATTCTTCAACCTCTATGCCGACAGCAGAAAGAAACCTCTTCTTTATTGCCTCGGTAATCAGCTTGCTGAGTGCATCCTTATCTGAAGTACCTCCAAAAATACCGAGTGGTATCTGTCCGCCTGCAGAGTGTGCATGACCACCGGCACTACCAACCTCTCCGAAAGCCTGATTCAGAATATCACCTATATTAATCCGGATATCCTTGTTCCTTGCGGAGATATATACAGTCTCCTTTACAATTCCGAATACAAGCACTGTTGAAATTCCCTCTAACCTGAGGAGAAAATCAGCAGCCTGTGGTAGAGCATCTCTGTCGTTAATAAAGCCAGCAGAGGATATGAGGAAGCTTGAAAAAACCTGTCTGTTCTTTATTGCTGTTCCGAGAACATCAAGAGTCTCTGTAGAAATCGCCGGTCCCTCCATCTTCTCAATAAGTTCATAATCAACAAATGGGTAAAGGAAGGCAGCAGCAGCAAAGTCAGATGTCCTTGTATTCTTCTTGAACTCTTCAGTCTCTGATTTTATACCAAAAAATAGTGCAGTTGCTATTGTTCTGCTCGGGCTGATTTTCAATTCCCTCATGTAGTCTGTGACTATTGTGGCTGTTGCACCAACTTCAGTTCTGATATCCATGTGTTCTGCCTCGACTCCTGAGACGGGATGGTGGTCAATTACAATATTTACCTTTATGTCAGAAGGTATTGAATTGTTCGCACCCGGCGCTGAGGTATCAACAAGTGCAAATTTTGAATAATCCGAAAGACTGATATCATTTCCTCTCTTCAGAGTTATCTCAAGGATGTTTACCATCGCTCTGTTCTCCTGATGGAAAATCTCCCCGTAGTATATGATGTCTGCTTCAACACCATACTGTTTCGCAATCTCTTTGAGGGCAAGAGCAGAGGAGATTGCATCCGGGTCTGGATTATCATGAGTAAAGATAGCAAGTCTGCTCCCTTTCGCACTTTCAATAACTTCTCTGAATTTTCTGATCTTTCTCGAAGTTTCAATCCTTCCTACTGCGTTTATCACCGCATTTTTCATTGCCTCTGCCCTGATGACAACGTAATCTGCTCCAGCATGTTCGAGTTCTTCTCTTGATTTGTGGTTTTCCCCTCTTGCAACAAGGAAGACGTCTTTACTTATTTTCCTTATAATTTCAACAGCATTTCTGTTTGTTTCAGTATCTGATGTTAAAATAAGAATAGATGACAGCTTAGAAATGTCAAGATTTTTATAGAGTTTTCTATCTGTTGCATCACCATGGATTACATCATAGTTCTCGTCTCTCAACATCTCAACTCTCTCTTTTGAGATATCAACGGCAATAACTTTCTTGTTCTTTTTAACAAATTCTCTTAGAACACTGTAACCGAGGCTACCACACCCCAGCAGGAGATGGTCATAGTGTACTACATCATTACCCTCATCTGAAACCTGATTTTCATCCATCTGGATACTTTAGGTTGAATAGATATATAAGAATTCCTTTATTTCTTTATATATAACCAATCGAAGCATGTACCATTTTCGAAAATAACTTTTACATATCATCTGACATTGAGTATGGATTTGACTGCACTTCAGATGGAAATAAGAAAGAGATATCACGAAACTGACTCAAAATCAGGCAAACTTTTTCTGCTTGCAGTGCTTTTTGAAGAAACAGGCGAGCTTGCAGAGGCGGTGAGAAAAGGCAGGAAAAAAGAAGTTGAGGAGGAGATTGCTGACGTTATTTTTATGGCTTTAAGTATTGCCAATCTTTTTGAGATAACACCAGAAGAGAGAATCATCGAAAAATATTTGAAAAATGACCCGAGCGACAGGTGGGATTTGCCAGATTAGGAGAAAAAATCAAGTGTTGCATTTTTCACTTTCTTTTCTTTCTCCTTCTCGGGTTTTTCAGTTTTCTTTGCCTCCTCCTTTACTTCTTTCAAACCCAGTATCATACCCTCTTCCGTTCTCTGTAATCTGTTCTCTGTAATGTACTGAATGATTTTATCAGCCCTGCTATCATCATCCGTCATGAACACAATATCTTCGTGGTCGAATTCATAGAAGGCTGCCACTTTTGCTGCTTTCTCAATGTCATAATCTTTGATTAAACTCGAGACAAAACTGAACATCTCTGATGAGGCTTTTCTTTTTGACAGGTGTGTGTATTTTCCAATTTTTGCAAGGACACTGTCCATTCTGGCCCTTCTTGCTCTTGTCTGGAAAAGCTTCTGCCACACTTCAGGTCTTTTATATCTTGTAAACCCCCCTTTCTCTTCCTTTTTAACCTGCTGGACGCCCACAGTTGTAAGATAACTCGCATATCTCCACATTCTGAAATACTGTCTTCTTCTCACTCTTCCGAGAAAAATATCGGCATCAGATAAAACTGAATATCCTCTGTGAAGCTCTTCTCCAGAGTATTCGAGAGGAATATTCTCTTCGACCCATGCTATAAGGTCGTCAGGTGTCTCATTGAGAAGTCCAGCTTCGTTATATACAGCTGGATCAAGCTTTTTAAGAACTTTCTGGATTACCCTGAAAACATCTGTTTCCTGAGTTCTTTTAGCTATTGTTATGTCTTCAAAGCTTATCTCCTCTTTATATTCGGCGATAGCCTGCAGGTCATTTATAGCGGCTCTTAAATCACCACCAGCGTTCTCAGCGAGTGCAATCAGAACGTCCTTTTCAGCTTTAATTCCCTCTTTTTTACAGATTTTACCCAGAACGGCTGCAATCTGTCTTGAAGTCAGCCTTCTAAAAGCAATGACTTTACATAGACTTCTTAAACCCGGAGAAAGTTTATAAGGTTCATTTGCAATTAGAATAAATGGTTGGGCAGGTTTCCTTTTTATAATCTTGGTTAACGCACTCTCTCCTCCGTAATCTTCTCTTCCGTGGATGTTGTCAACTTCATCCAGCACAATGAGCTTGAATCTCTGTTTGTATGACGAAAGGAATTCCCCTTCTTCACTGAGCGTCTCAGTGAATGCACCCTCGCCAACAATTCTGTTTATAATCTGCCAGTTTCTCTGGTCGCTTGCATTCAATTCCACAACTTCCCATCCGAGAGTATTGCCAAGAGCAAGTGCAATGGATGTTTTTCCGGTACCGGGAGGTCCCGCGAGAAGAAGCGGTTTCTGTCTGTTGCCCTTTCTCCATTCTTCTGCCCATTTCAGGATTTCCTCAGCTATCTTTTTGCTCCCGACAACGTCTTCTATCTTCCTTGGCCTGTATTTTTCGACCCAGAGAATTTCTGTCTCAGCAGCTGCCATAAAACATCTCAAATTCTAAAATGAAAAGCTAAATATAAGTATTTGGATTTTTTAGAAGAGTGAAACATTCTACTTCTTTTATGTATTTGTTACCTTGTATGAGATGTTTTATATTGAAGAAACTTATAAAAGAACGTGGAGAAATTAAGATAATTTTTAAAATTCATCTTAAGCTTGATATCAATTCGGCAAGAGAAGTTCCACATTTTTTAGGTATAATATCATATCTTTTTCCGTTAATCCAGATCTTTAAACTTGTTATCATCCTAAACTCAGAAGTGCTCCATCTCTTGGCTAGCACGATATGATAAAAATCAAGTGAATTTGGCATTTTAACGCATTCTTTTAAAACGTCTAATGCGATTTTTGACCCTTCTTCAAGTTTCTCTTTAACTTTATTTGCGTGTACGGTTTTACTTTTAAGTTCTACGACACCAATAATGTGAATATTGTTTTCTTCTGTGAAAATAATACAATCACAAATTTTCTTATTTCTGCATACTTTTTCACCTTTCAATATTATATAGCAGTTCAGACCATCAAGTCTTAATCTACACCGACTTTCTGAACAGCGCTTAATTATTGCATTATTGAAGTTGTTACTAATACAGTCTACAAAATCCATTAAAAACCTCCGTATTTTATTTCTTGATTTCTATATCTTTTCGGAGTTTAAGTGACTCTTCGTAAAGTGCTTCATGAATTTTGAGGAATTCATCCTGTGAGATTCCATCTTCCTCTGTTATTTCAATCTCAGTTATTTTGTGCCCATTACTTCTTTTATCGTAGTTGAATACATAGGCAGAAATTTCATTGGGCAGCAGATAATCTTCTTTAGAATATTTATACTTCTCTACTCGTTTTTCTTCTGGAACTTTACTGAGTAGGATGAAACTACTTAATTGCTCTAACAAGTACTCACTATGGGTGGTAATCACTATCTTAACGCCGTTTCTTACTAATTTAACTAAAAACTTAGCTAAAATTCGTTGATTTTCTGGATGCAAGTGGGCTTCGGGCTCTTCTATTATTAAAATGCTTCCGGGTTTTACAATATACTTTAAATAAAGAAATAGTGGTGCCAACTCGGAAACTGTCGAAGAAGCCCTATGTAACGGAATTTCAGCATTCTTAAAATTATAATGAATTTCTGGGTAGGAATACTCGTCTAAAGTTCGGACTGTAATGTTTCCTTTGACCAATTCTTTCTCAAAGTCCTCCACAAGCTGATAAAAAGGCCCTTCTCTTCCCGGTAGGGATATAATGGATGATATAAAATCTGATACCACACCCGAGAATTTCGGAATTTCAAATTCTTCTATACCTACATATGGGATTTTTCTCCACATAATTTCAGCAAGCGCTTTATGACCTTGGAGTATACCAGACCTTGCAGCAGGAAGATAGTAACATGGCCATTTTATATTTTCAAGTATTTTAGATGAAATAATATCCAATGTTAACATCATCAATTCGAGGTATAAGATTTCTATTTCGTCTGGTCTTTTCTTTCCAATCCTACTTATCTCATGTGAGGAATCTTTTTTACTTGGTTGTGTTAGCCTAAGTGTAAAACCGTCCTTTAATGATTTAACTTTCAATTTAAAATCCAATTGAGGATATTTCTTGATTTTTAGCTTTTCTTTTTGATATATCAAACAAATCTCTTGAGAATTGAAATTAATTGTCAATTTAAAAGCCCTTTTTCCAATCCTAACTAAATCATTTAGTTTGCAAGCATAAGAGCGAATAATTTCTTCACCTAAGCTTTTCTCAAATATTTCCTCAGAGATCTTGTTAGCTACTTTTTCTAAAAAATATTTTGGAAACTCTAGTTCTTCTCCATCTTTTAAATTGTATATTTGCTCTTTTAACTCGGGAAATTCTTTGGCAAAATGCTTAATAGGATAGTTAAAAAGAAAATGCTTTTTAGTTCGGACAGATAGACCCCCTATCAACTCAGAAGGATAAGACTCGAATATCGAATGAATCAGCATGGCAGCATAGGATTTCCCAGAATTATTCGGTCCAATAAACAATGTAAGATTTTTGGGTGTTACCTTACCATCACTTATTGGGCCAAAATCCTTTATCTCAATACCTAAATTAATTTTCTCTTTTGCATAATCTTCTAAAGCTCTTGTTCCCCTAACTAGTGGTCTTATTCTCCTAATAGGCATGTTTATTTCTCCTATATTTTTTATTTTGAAGATTTGTCAGGTATCTATAGTTTAAATTATTATTTTTTATTTCTTTTTTTCTTTCTGATATCATTTTTTAATAATCTTCTTTCATAACCCAACAACTTACCAAGCTAATTTAGAAATATGTGAAAGGTATTCCTTAAATTCTTTTTCTATCTTTAATTATAGTATTTGACATAACTTACTTAACCAAAATTCAAAAATTCCTTAACCCACTTCTCCGCAAAACTGATTCTCTGAGCTAGCTGGTAAAAACTACT
>MTMJ01000078.1 GCA_002010045.1 Archaeoglobus sp. JdFR-22
TTCTAAAAGCACGTTTTGGGAGTTGTTAGATGAAAATATTGGATTGTTATCGTGGTTGTTTGGTATTATTCTGAAAGGTGATATTAGTAGACCCTATAAAATATAATTGTCATTAATGCAGGAACAAACAATCCTTGAACATCTCACTCGTATTGAGAAGCAGCTTGAGATTATAAACAGCAAGATAGAGAATTTCATAGGTTTTGAGGAGCTAACTGAGGAGGAACTTGAGGAACTCGATAGAATTGAAACTGAAATGATGAAAGGCGATAAGATACCTTTATGACATTCAAAGTTTTCATTAGCAAAAGTGCTGATAGTTTCCTCAGCAAGCTCGATGAAGAGAAGCGTCATTGATAGTGAAATTCTATTTTGAAGATTGATAAGAGAAGCAGAGTTTACAAGCGTTAAAGTCATGCTGTCACTTCCTCAACTTCTTTATCATGTTCGACAATCTGTCTGTTTCTGCCGAGAAGTCCTTTTGCTTTGAGATCATTTTTGATTGGCTCTCTAATGTATTGTGCTGGTCATTCCCGTCCTTCTATTTCTAATGCTTTCTCAATTTTCTTTTCCCATATTTCAGGAACTTCAGTCCACAATCTCATAAGAAATTTTTTAATTGGCTTGGAAAGAAAGAGCTTGTTGCAAAGATGTTTTACTTTTTAGCGCACAACCAATAAAATATATCAATAAAAGCAAACTAAGTTTATGGAAATGGCAAGTAAGTTGTTAAAACTTATTTCAAAAAAAAATCTAACTTGACAATTCTCCTATCTCTCCAAAGTGGAATTAAAAAATGGAGTGATTTTGAAAAATTAATTAACAAAAAATATGTCTATCAAGGATTAAAAGAACTCATTAGTAATGGTTTAGTTCAAGTTACTATTATTAATGATACTCCGACAGGTTCAAAAGCTTATAAATTAACTCCTTTGGGTAAAAAGATTGTTCAGCATATAGAAGAAATGGAGAAAGAGTTTGAAAAGTATCATTTTCATATTTCTGAAGGTGAGAAATTTGTTGATGAGTTGATGGAGGGGAAATGAAATCAAACAATTATCTTCAATTGATTCTCACAAATTTCAAAACTATAAAAAAATTAGCTAAAATTGCTTTAAATGAGTTAAATCCAAACTATAAACTTTTTTCGATTTTGTATATCTATGTAAAATCCTATAATGAACTATCAAGTTATTCCGATTTCAAAAAAACCTTGAATCTTACCGGACAACAATGCTACCTCGAAAGTAAATACGCGGAAGCAAGCAGGAAAAGAACACCACCGACACCCATGAAAAGAAGAGGATAGTCATAATAAGCAGCAATACCGGTAAAATAAGGGTAAATCAGGAAGATAGCCAGAGAAACGGAGAAAATATAACCCCATCGAACAAGAACTTCTTTTCCCTCTCCCTGCTCAACTGTATTCCATATAAACTGCGAGAGTACAAAAAACCATGTTATCAGTAGAATTTGCTGGAATACACTCACATCTTTGAAAGGATTGAAAACAGAATAAATGTACTGGGATAAGTCCCGGTAACCAAATGCATAAATGGAATCAAGCAGTGCATAAAATAATTCACTTCTCGCAAGAAGCATACCTGTGCAGAGAAAAATCAGCAGTGTGTAGTGGAGAAAACTGAAGGGATTGGACTTTCTGACCATGAAAATCAGCGGAATAATTAACAGAGGAATGAAAAAAATATCAGAAGGATAAAAATTGGAGTAAGGTGAGCCAGAATAGACCTGAACGGCAATAAGAGCGGAGACTTCAGCAAGAGTAAGATTGATTACAGAAGCGATCTGCCCTTCTCTCATTAAAAAATTATTTGATTATCTTTTACATTTACTTTTCCCTTCTTTCTCGGCTTTTACCTCACCCTCTCCATAGTAGTATTTCTTCTTTTTGGCTTTTACCTCTTCTCCTTCATAATAGTATTTCTTCTTCTTTTCTTCCCCCATTTCGAACACCAACCCATTTTAACAAATATATTCTGTCTTCTTTAGTTTAAAACTTTTTTGCAATAAAATTTTTCCCTGAAATATTACCGTCCTGATATCTCTTTCAGAAGAACACTTGAGATTGGCTGGTTGATATTCCAGTCAAGCACTCTCGCCCTTGTTCTTATCCTTGCGATCATCGAATTATGCAGTGCATTCATAACAACGGTTGCAAGCTCAACCTCCTCTTCCTGCCTGAGAGCTATCACCTCAACGGGCAACTTCCTTCTCTTTGAGATTTTTGAGATTTTGAGAATTGCTTTCAGGGGTCTGGAGTATTCCACACGTGTGATAAATATAACCAGCGGCTTGTAAGTGATGAGAAAGCCTTTGCTTGATTCAAGCGCCCGGTCTATAGGCTCAATTTTATCGGAGACCTCAACCTTGAGCAGAGTGTCGCTGATTCTCTGAAACTGCCTTTTCCCTGTATCCGGGTAGACCGAAAGATTGTGTCCAATCACGTATAACCCCACACGATAGCCCTTGGATGTGAAATAGTACGTTAAAGAGTTTGCCGCTTCAATTCCTGCCTCAAGATAGTTCTTTATCTCCGTCCCGTAGCTCATATATCTGTTTGCGTCGAGAAAAATCCAGACAGACTTCTTTCCTTCAACCTCGAACTTATTGACCATCAGGCTGTTCTTTCTTGCTGTTGCTTTCCAGTTTACCGATTTCATCGCATCTCCCGGCGCATATTCTTTGATTTCCCTGAAATCCGTTCCGGGAACGCCTATTCTCGATATATCAATATCAGGAACTGGCGACTTCGCAATTCCCCTCACATTGCCAACTTTCAGGATTTTCTGAATTCTCTGTTTGACCTCAAGAACAGCATCAATCTCAATTTCACTATAAACCTTCTTTCCTGTCATAAGCGGGTTTTCAGTCTGGTAAGTAACCCTGTTCAGGTCATACAATCCTCTCTTTGATGGGTTTGCCCTGTAAGAAATAGTTATAAGCTTCCTGCCAATCACAAAGTCCTGAATTGTATTTGAACCCTCCACAATTTCAAAGAACTCGGGAAGGGGATGCTGAACCCTTATCAATCCAAGACCGGTTGCAACAAGGGTTATACTCGCCTGAAAAGGCTCATTGACGTATTTTCTATCGTCTATTGTCGCATTTATCACCTTTAATTTACATGGAATATATGGAATGAGCAGAAAAAGCATTGGAAACAGAGATAGAGCCACAAGCTCATACGCTACGAGGAAAACACCGGTTAAAGCCAGAAACAGAGAAGTCTTGATGAGTATTGAACTGATTTTTCTCAATCTCATTCGCCACTTTCACCTGTTCAGGTCTTTTGGCACCTCTACATTCTTCAAAACATCTTCAACAACATTTTCTGGCTTCTCACCCTCAATTACATACTCAACATCAAGCAGTATTCTGTGAGACAGTGCATCCTTTGCAACTGCCTTGACATCATCAGGAATGACAAAAGTTCTCCCGTTTATGGCTGCAATAGCTCTTGAAGCTTTAAGCAACGCAAGACCCCCTCTCGGACTCGAACCAATTTCCACAAGCTCGTGTTCTCTCGTCTTTCTTACAATTTCGGCTATATATTTCAGAATGCTCTCATCAACACCTATATGCTCCACATATTCCTGCATCTGTCTGAACTCGTTTAACGAAACAATAGGTCTGATATCTCCTGTGGGGTCATCCTTCATCCAGTTAATCCTTCTCTTCAGAATACTCATCTCCGAATCTATGTCTGCAGGATAACCCGGACTCATCTTGAGCATGAATCTGTCCATCTGTGCCTCTGGTAGGGGATATGTCCCTTCCTGTTCTATTGGATTTTGGGTTGCTATGACAAAAAACGGCTCCAGCAGTCTGTGTGTCTCTCCCTCTATTGTCACCTGTCTCTCCTCCATTGCCTCAAGCAGGGCAGCCTGCGTCTTTGGAGGGCTTCTGTTAATTTCGTCAGCCAGCAAGACATTCGTGAAAATAGGTCCCCTGACAAGTAAGAATCTTCCTTCATTAGCCCTCCAGATTTTCGTGCCCGTTATGTCTGTAGGTAGCAAATCAGGGGTGAACTGAACTCTACCGTAATCTGAGCCAATTACCCTCGCAAAAACCTTAGCAAGAAGCGTCTTTCCAAGACCCGGAAAGTCTTCAAACAGTACATTTCCATTGCTGAGACATGCAGCAAGTAATTTCTCAATTAAGCTTTCACTACCAACATATACACTGCATACTGCATCAATAATTGCTGAACTCATTTTTTTGAAGTTTTCAGCGCTCAATTTTAACACCTTCCTCCTTCATTCTTTCTAACAATTTTACAACAACTTTTTCTCTATTTTTCCTATTCCTGTTCTCTATAATCTGTTTTTCCCATTTCAACGAGAATGCAGGAATTTTCCTGTCTTTGTAGGAAATAACAGGAGAAATTGCCTTTGCTACTCTCTCTTCACTCCATCCCATGTCAAAAAGTGGTTTGCACAACGCAGCCACAAAGTGTGACTTGATTCCATTCTCAATAAAATTTTTCTCAGCTTTTCTGAACTCTTCCATCCATTCATCTTTTTTCAGAGATACTCTCTGCTTATGAATCTCAATCAGGTCAGTTTCATCCACCTTCATAACCTGTCTGAAGTCTCTCGAGAGTTTGTAGAAGATTCCAACGACAGCAAGCCACTCCACCAGATTGATGATTCCCGGGCACTCCATTAATGCGGGACGTAAAAATACATAATATGCAGAGAAACCTATTATTGAGAGTAGCATAAACCTCCTTGAGTTTTTGAGCCAGAGAGCGAACTCATTTTCTGAGATTCCAGCTACAACAGTTGCAGCAAGGACAGCAAGGTATAGGAGAAATATAATTCCAAGCTCGCCTGAAATCTCGAGTGGCATGTCTGATATAAGGAGATAACCGAAGTAACCTGTAAGTACAAGCCCAGCTGAAGTTATAATGGGCTGAATTTTTAAATAGAATGGAATTTCGACCCTTGCGAGACCGAAAAACATCAGGAAAAGCAGAATTGTCAGGCTGTGTGACTGGAAGAATGGATAGAGGAGGGCGTTCTGCTCTGAGATATTGAAGAATATCAGCTCAAAAATGAGGTAGAGGGCTAAAGAGAACGGAAAAGGTTTGAAGGGTAGAGTGTACCTGTTATATCCAAGCAATATATATGCGAGAAGAAGGGCATAAATCACAACAATTGTGTCACTGCCCACTGCCACAACAGTTCTCCCAAAGAATGTTTCCTGAAACAGTGAGGCTGCATAAAGAACTCCGAAAAAAACTGTGAGAGTTATTGCCTTGAAAAAAAGATATATCCTCATGCTATCTCCTCCACAATACCTGTAAATGCCTGATAAGCTTTCGAGAAATCATTTCTTGTGAGAACAGCATTACCGTACTTGGCAGCCTCAAAAAGATGAAGAAGTTCACTCGAATTCGTAGCCTCAATCTTCCTGATAACCTCTCTTGCAGTAGCATCTTTGAGAATAACTCCTTTCTTCTTCTCTGCTATCTTCACAAGCTCTCCAAATGTTTCTATGACAGCATCACTGTAATTCATAATTTTTATCTCCATGTCATAGCTCTCCTTAATCTTTTCCTTTATCAGTCTATCAACCTTGAGGATATGCTTTCCCGGTTCATTGAAAATAAATTTCAAATCGAGTATATCTCCCACTCCAACACCCCCTCCGTCGAGGTAAGCTCTCAAAATACCTTTTCCTCTGTTCTTCACGGTTATGTGAACTTCCTCTCCGACATCCCAGATGGGTGGTAAATCACCCCATTCGAAAGTGATGTATTTTTCCTTCTTCATTCTGTAAGCCACGTATGCACCGGCAGGAATCAATAAAGCCAGAATCCAGAATGGAAAACCGCTCCTGTCAATCAGAGTCGTAGAGGGGAGATACTTCTCATTTCCTCTGAATTCTGCGGTAAACTTCTCAGGAAGCTCACTCACTTCCATTTTTGCAACTCCATTCTCCGCAAAGAGAGTATGGTTCGCAACAATAACTTCTCCGGAAACAGGATTACCTTTGCCATCAGTCAGAGAGACGAGAACTATCCAGTTTTTATCTTTTTTAAGGGTCACGTCAATGCTGGTTTTTGCTCTGACACTGACTTTGACTGATGAAGAATATTTTAATTCCGATACAGTGTATGCGATTGTAACGTTTCCAAGGGGAAAATTCTCGGGTATTTTCGAATTGATGTTAAATTTACCGTCTATAGACATAACGGCTGCAAGGTCTTCGAATATGATAAGAGAATTAAGCGGTCTGTCATTGAAATAAATTTCTCCCGTTGTATTCCACACCTCTTCCCGAATTAAAGTTGTGTTATGCATGTTGAGGGTTATCTCTCCAACCTCTATCTGTTTTTCAACTTTTACAGGGAGAGTGTAATTATCCCCGGGATATGATACCACAACATCATAGATACCTTCCTCTTCGAATTCTACGTTAAATTCAAAGATTCCACTATCTCCTGTATTCACTCTGTAAGTCTTATCACCTGCTGTTAAAAATACATCAGCATTTTTTATTGGACTTCCGTTAAAATCATATATTCCACCATCAATTTTAACTTTCTTTGCAGCCATCTCAGGAATATTGACTTCCATCCCGGGTGAGTTGTAAATCTTTATAATTGGGTCGCTCCATGAACTCTCGTATCTCAGGCTACCGACAAAATGAGCAATGACATGATATTCTCCGGAAATGTCAGGAACTGACACATTTGAGCTGAAAAATCCATTTCTGACCGGGAGAATATCAACAAGTTCTCCCTCCTCATCCTTGTTCTCCTTCAGATAAATCTCGACATAGCCTCTGTTTACCCTGTCTTCAGCCCTTACAAAACCCTCAACTGTGAAGTTATCACCCTTTTTCACAGCTTCATCAATATACGTGATTTCTGTGGTTGTTGGAATTCTGTCTGATGGTGGCGGTGTCGGGTCAAACTCAATCCAGCCCTCTTCAAATCTCACCTCCGCCCACATATGCGCCTGAGATGCGAAAATAGTCTGATTTCGGGCTGTTGGCTTCGCAAGATATCCAAAGACCCCGCGAGCAGGTAAGTCTATTGACCTGCACATTACAACAAAAGCAGTTGCAAAATGCTTGCAGATTCCTTTTTTCTCTTCAAAAAGAAACGTGTAAACAGGCTCATCTGATGTCCACGGGACAGTGTCATACCTGTAGTTTTCCATCAGGTACTTCTCGATCAGCACTGCTTTTTCATAATCATTTTTCGCATTTTTTGTGATATCCTGTGTCAGTCTCCTTATCCTGCCCATTTTACTGACATCCATCTCAATATCATCCCTGAGAGCGTTCTCTGCGGAGACCTCATGAGCGGATGAGAAAGCATCATATCTTTTTGATACATTCTTTACGAGGTACGTTCCGGTGTCTGCGTCAAATTTTGCACTGGCGGTGACGAAGAACGTATCCTTTGCAACAGCAAGATATCCTGAGAACGGAACGAGCGGTGTAACACTGTATCTGGTAATTCTACCTCCTGAGATACTCATTCTGTCGTTATAGTCTCCCTCATCCTCATACCACACACCCTTGCTGTATCTTGTTGCTGTGTAAAGCCTGAGGTGGTACGTGTACTTATCCAGACCCTCAACGAAAAAAAGCGGTATCATTGGAGGGTCGCTCTCTTCATGTAGGTTATCCATGTTCGCCTCAACATAATTGAATGGTATTGTTTTCTGAGGGATGTCCTGTTTCTGACTTTTAGGAATTCCGATACCGATGAAACCACTCAACCCGGTCTTGCTTAAATCTACAGAAGATGTAAAGCTGAGAAGAAGTGAGAGAGAAATAAAAAGCAGAATAATTGCGGGTATTTTCAGCAATTCTCTCATCTTTACACCAATCAATCAGTGGTAAAAGTTCTATAAATACTCAACCACCGACTTTCTGATAGCATTATTAAATCCAACTTCACCTATCAACTTTATACACCGATACAATTCAATAAACGGATAAGGTGATTCATTTATCTTTATCTGCAGTTTTTTTAGCTGATTCATAGCATTCTCTGCATTCACAAGGTCTTTTTCAGCATATGCATGAAAGATGAAGTTGAAAATATTTCTTATCTCCCTGAGAAGTATCAGGATTTCGCCCGGTTCTTCACGTAAATTTCTGATTAAAAAACAGAGATCCATCAACGAATCTGCTATCTCTTCAAGCGCTTTTGCAACAATTTTATCGTCCGATTCCGAGGGATGCTTAGCCATCCTGTTTTCATACCTTGTTATCAGGAAATAAAGTCTATCTGTATCATCCTCAAGCTTCATAGCAGTGTTCAATTCATTGAGGTCTTTGAACATGATGGCATTGTCTATTGAATCCATAATATCAGATATGAGCTCCGCCATCCTGGATAGTAAACTTCTTGAGTCCATTTCCGGGACAGTCAGACATCTCAACACTATTTTCTCATCTCCAACGTGAATGATTTCCATTCCTATAAATCTCTTCGCAATTTCACTTAGTTTTATAGCAATGTGGGAAGTGACAGCAAGGTCATTTATCTCAATTTCATCAAAACCCTGAATATACAAACTCTGCATAAACCTGAAAAGGAATTCGTCATCATATTTCATAATTTTTCCAATCTGAACCTTTTTCAGCCTGTTATCTTCTTTTTTGGGGGCTAATTTGATATAACGTCCATCAATTGTTATAATAAGTTCATCACCCTGACTTAACGTGTTTTCTTTTATCCAGTTTTTTGGAAGGCTAATCATAAAACTGGAACCGCCAATTAACTGGAGTTTCCTTACCTCCATGACATACGTATTCATTTATATATATTATAAGTTTTCGGGTAGGTTACGATGAGATCTACAGTTGACCTATGAGAATAATTTAATTATTCATCAGCGTACTTTTCATATGAGCAAGCAGGCAATCATCAACATGGGAAAAAGGATATTCGTCCACGGACTTGTTGATGGAGCAAGTGGAAATATCAGTGTAAAAGAGGGTAATAAAATACTGATAACAAAGAGCGGGTCGTTTCTTGGAGGACTTGACGAACAGTCTATTATAACAGTAAATTTAGGAGAGAAAACTGATGAAGCATCCTCGGATTATCCTGTACATGAAACCATTTACAGAAAAACTGACTTTAATGCAGTAATTCACTGTCATGGTGTCTTCAATGTTATTCTTTCATTGACAGAAGACAGAATTACACCCTTAGACTTCGAAGGAAGGATAATTCTTGGAGAGGTAGAGATTATCCATGGAGAGTTTGGAAGTCGTGAGTATGCAGACATCATTGCCGCTGAAATCAAAAGAAGTGGAGTTGTTCTGTCAAAGGGTCATGGAATCTATTCAGCCGGTAAGAATCTCGATGAAGCTTTTAACAGGGCAGATTATGTCGAGCATTCATGTAAAATACTTTATTTCCACAAACTGCTTAAAAAATAAAATATAATTTTTAAAAAAATAAAAAGAGAAATTAAAGTTCATCGAAAGTTATTACCCTAACGTTTGTGGGAATCTTCACAACGCTACCGAGTCTGACGCCGATTATATAGTTTAAATCTCTTTTTGCAGCTAAATCAATAACTCTCTGGGTGATAACCCCATCAAAAACAATACTCGATGCTCTGGTGTTGTTTGTTTTCAATACTTTTACAAGGTCTCTTACAGGGACTTCTTTAGCGATATTGAAATTTTTATCAAGCATTCTTGCGATGAGCTTTCCCTCAACATCATCCTTGTGTTTCTTCAACATATCTGTTGTCTTTTCTTTTTCACTTTCCTCGACCATATCAGGTTCTATAAGCTTTTTATTTTCCTTAGTCTCTTCTCGGGACTTCAGAATATATATCTGCTCAACGGGAACTTTGTTCCTCAATGATTTGACAATTTCTTTCTGTGTAAGGTCTTCAACACCTTTATTGTCGGGTGCTCTTGCTACATAATCAACATCCGCTATCTGAAGAAGCTCTTTTAGAATTAAATCTCCTCCTCTGTCTCCGTCAAGAAAAGTTGTTACAGTTTTCTTTTTACTCAGCTCTATAATCGTTTTTGGAATATTCGTGCCTTCGACTGCAATTACGTTTTTAATTCCGTGTTTGAGTAAATTCAGCACATCAGCTCTACCCTCTACCAGTATTATTGCATCAGACTCGTCCACCGCGGGACCTGCCGGGATATTTTCAGGACCGTATTCAATGATTTCCTCAGCTCTTACGGATTGTCTCACAAGGTCTGAAATTTTCTCTGATTCTATTTCAGGCTCCTCAAATGAATCTTTAATAATATCCTTCGCCCTATCCACAATTTTCTTTCTTTTACTTGCCCTAACATCTTCTATCTTGGTGACTCTAATCTTTGCTGAACAGGGACCCACCCTCTCTATGGTTTCGAGGGCGGCTGCCAGTATCGCAGTCTCAACTTTATCGAGACTGGAAGGAACTTTAATCGCTCCAAAACTCCTACCGCCTTTACTCTCTACTTTTACTTCAATTCTTCCTATTCTACCGGTTTTCTGAAGTTCTCTGAGGTCAAGGTCTTCTCCCAGCAATCCCTCGGTCTGTCCGAATATAGCACCAACAACGTCAGGTCTCTCAACAATACCCTCTGCGAGTATTTCTGAGTAAATCAAGTACTTCGTTGTGTCGGTTGGTGACTTCATAGCCACGCCTCCATTATCAATCTCATTCATGGTACATCACTGTGCTCCTTTTTTTGGTATAATGATTTAGATTAAGCATTATAAATATTTTGAGGTACTATTTTGGATAAAAAACACATAGATATCACTGGAGTGTGGGTTTCAGCGTGCATTATTAGAAGAAATAGTTGTGTAGGGGGCTTCTTGAGCAATAAAAACCGAATTGAGAAAGACTTTATCACCTTATATAACGCCCAAAGCAAAAATGATTAACAAACCTACAATAGCGAAAAAGCAAGCTAGTTCACTCATTAAAAGTAAAACTACCGTAAGTTTGATTCCAAAAGAAGAACCAAACAATGAAATACTTATTGGCATTGAATTTCTTAAACTCTCAATGATTCTGTGAAAAGCCGATGCTATCATTAGCGAAACTAAGGCAACTCTTCCATCAATTTCATCCTTAGCAAGTAAAGAGCCTGTAACACCCAGCCCTGCTATCGTGCTACCCGTTCCAGTGACTATTACGATTAACTGTGGGGTATGCAAGTTCAGAGTGGAAATTAATGTAGTTATGCCAAAATTTAGAAGTAGCGTTACTATAAAGATGGTTGGCGCTAAAATCAACAAGACCTTACAAAACTGTTTAAAGGTCTCAACTATGCTACTTTTTAAAGAAATTCTAGTTGTATAGCTTATACTTCCTCCAACCAGATACTTTCTCCCCAAACATACGCCAATCAATGCTACAAAAGATCTTGATAATAATTCAAGCGATATATAGATGGTGCCTAATTTCAAGCCTAAGGCAGAGATTGAAAGAGGAGCCAACAGCAGTACCACAACTCTGAAACTCATTGGGAGCATCCCAATTACTGATGCAATTATCACTTCCTTACTCTCTATTAATTTCTTCTTGTACATGTCTGCAAGTATTGATAGTGCTGTTGCCTTGTGTACAAAAAAGCTGCAACAGCAACACCGCTCCTTAAATTTGCAAAAAACGTAAGGACTGTTATCTTATCACTCACCTTTTTGAATTGGGGGAGGGAGTAGAGAAGACTGGCTATGAGCATTCCAGCTAGCATTGTTGGTACGATAAGCTTGAGAAGCGTTACAGTCTCTATAACTGCCTTTTCCACGTACAACATCTATCCTCCTTTTTTCATAATTTCGTAATTAATAAATTTCTGAACAGTAATCTTTTTTAATACTTTTCTTTCAGTTTATTTGAATTAGTGTTAAGAATTATAGATTATGGTGTCTTAAATGTCAACTGTAAAGGAAAAGATAATGGAGTACTGGGATTCGAGAGGAGAGGACTACGACAAGTCTCCAGGACATGCAAACCTGCCGGAAGTCTGGAAGGAGGTTTTATCTAACTTGTTCGAGAGAAAAATGCGAATACTCGATGTTGGAGCTGGTACTGGCTTTCTTGCTTTAATATTGGCCGAACTTGGTCATGAGGTTTTTGGAATTGATTTGTCGAAGGGGATGCTTGAGGTTGCAAGAGAGAAAGCAAGGAAAAGCAAGCTTAGCATTGAATTCAAGCTTGGAGATGCTGAAAATCTTCCCTTTGAAAACGGCTCTTTTGATGCTGTGATTTGCAGACATTTACTCTGGACACTTCCAAATCCGCAGAAAGCCTTGAAAGAGTGGAGCAGGGTTGTAAGGGAGGGGGGAAAGGTTGTTGCAATTGATGGAGTGTGGCTTGATAAATCCCCAGTAGTAAGACTCAGGAGGTTCATTGGAAGATTGGCAATTGCTGTATATGAGAAAAGAAATCCATGGAAGGGCTATCATTACCAAAAGGAGATAAACAAAATGCTGCCATTTTATGGCGGCTCTGATCCAGAAAAAGTTGTTGAGATGTTTGGAAGAGCTAATTTGTCTAATATCTCGGTAAAAGATTTGAGCTGGATTGGGAAAATGATGTTGAGGAGTCAACCCTTCCTTTATCGCATTGCATGGAGAAATAAAGCATATTTCATGATTGAGGGTTTTAAACTTAACACTTATTAACACTTAATAATTTTTCTTCTGAAATAGTGTTAAGAATTGAAAATGTTTTTATAACAATTGTTAAAATTCATTTTGGTGGTCATATGAGAAAAGTCTTGGCTATCTTAGTTTTGATTGCTTTGTTCTTAGCAGGATGTACAGGCAAGGAAGAGGTAGTAACAAAGCCAACTCAGACTGCAGAAGAAGTTGAACAAATACTCAATATTGGGGCGGTGAAGGACTTTAAGAAAGCTACTGAAGGCAGAAGTTTGGTTTTTGAGACACTTGTGGATGTGGATAAATACGGCAATCTTGTGCCATTACTTGCAGAAAGCTGGGAGATGAGTGACGATGGCTTAGTTTACACCTTTCATTTAAGAAGAGATGTTAAGTTTCATGACGGTATGCTATTTGACGCAAAAGCTGCTAAATTTGCACTTGAGTGGTGTATGGACAGGGGAGCATCATACGCAAAGTACGTTGACAGAGTTAAGGTTGTTGATGATTACACAATCAAGGTATACTTTAACGAGTATTATAGGGTGCTTACAAAATTACCAACAAAATACCAATTCTAACATCTCAACTCTCTAAATAACAAACCCATATAACTCCCTACAAAAAGATACATAGCCAAAT
>MTMJ01000006.1 GCA_002010045.1 Archaeoglobus sp. JdFR-22
GAGTTTGATTGAAGAAGATTGTAGGAATACTGTTGGTATTGGTGATGCTGGGAAGTATAGCAACAGCAATGGCATTAACAGCAAATAAGGAGAGCGAAAAATCAACAGAGTTAAAGTTGCCAAGAACTAACAAAAGAGGATTTGCAAAAGCTTTATAAGAAATACAACGTAACAGAGAACGACATAAAGTTTGCTAAAGGTGAATTGCCACATTATTTGATGGGAACAGTACTGTATGATAAAGAAGTAATTGTTATTGAAGACTTTAAATTGCTCGATGACGAGCATGTAAGGGATGTTATAAAGAAGAGCAAACCTGAAATAGTCATGACAAGCAAACAGAGGTCTAGTATTATGGAAAAGGCGAGAGAAAGATACATTAAGAAATACAGTGTTGATCCAGCAAATCCAAAGGTAGACATTCTAAATGGAGTTCCACTACCAAAGGAGTACGTTAGAGAGTTAGTCAGAAGTGGAAAGCTTGGTCTTGAGGATTCTGAAAAAGTTATAAATGCAGAAAATATTGGCATCAAAAGTTCTGCTACAGGCCCACAAGCGATCAATGGAAAAGTTTACGTGCACATAGTCGAGGCAAAGAATGACCAATACTGGCATAAGCCAGATGGAAGCGATTGGTTGAGTGGCACTTATGCAGCACTTGATCGATTTGAAGAAGAGTTTGGTGTTGACATGATACCTTATGAGTATTGGAATGCATGGGATTTGAGCGATATCTCACCGGCTTATAATGCATCAGAAGCACTTAAAGACCTTGAACAAGATTTTGCATTTTTTGTAGTCGACGATAACCATATAGTGATCGGATGGGCAGATCGTTTAGATCACAACGGAATTGCAAGAATGAATCGGTTCCATTCAGTAGGCGTAGAAGATCCTTGCTGTGGAAAAGCTAACTGGCCAGATGATAGTGTTGCTCAACATGAGATCTCACACCTCTTCAACGCTGGAGAGGGAGGATATTGGTGCTGGGAACATCCAGAATGTATAATGAACTACTGCCACGCTTTCTGGGGAACAGACGAGTGGTGTGGAAGTCACTGGTATGACGTGTTCGTCAACATAAATGGAATCCATGATTAATCAATTTAATTTTTTATTTAGATAACAATGAAAAGAAGGGAAGTTTTTAAGGTGTTCATAGGACTAGGAATCGGAATATTAATTCTAACGGTAGCCTTCTTTGCTTTTCTGGGCTGGAACGCATACGAGCATTACCATGCAAAGTACATAGATGTCAAAAAGATACAGTTTGAGTATGCAGATTTAACCGAAAAGTTAACACAATATCCACAACTTAAAAAAGTTATGGAGATGCCGAATTGTGAAATGAGCCTGAATGAATTCTTCAAACTGAAAGATGAACTAGGGAAGATCAGACATTTTAGAATAGGAGAAAAATACTACGAGATTACTCTATACGATGGTATAGTCGTTCAAAGATTAGACGATGTAGATTGTAAAGAGACAGAATGTAAAGAACTCTATTTTCTCAAAGAAAAATTGGCGGATGTAGATGAGAGAAGAGTAAAAGTAGTAAAAGCAGGGGAGAATGTTGAATCAATAGACGATAGTATAAAGGGAGTGATGGAAGGTCGATACGATATTGTTGCTTTAAATGGGTTCATTCTAACAAATACTTCTCGCAAAGAACTTTATAAAGCAAAAGAATTTGAAGGTGGGATAATTAAATTCAAAGGAGAATGCTACAAAGTTTTTGCTGAAAGCAAAGTATTTTTGAAAGAACCGTATTACTCACCAACCAATTGCAGGGAAGTAAGTGAATGGGCGCTGAGCAACTATCCCACTTTAGAGAGTGCCATAGAAATAGCAAGCAAGAATGGCGAAGCTTCACTTAAAACTCAACCGGAAGAATGGGAAAGAACATTTGATTTCATGCAAAATATGGGTTGTAGTTGTATTGAAGTTAATGGGAGTTACTATGAGATTGGTTTTGCTACTGCTTAGTTCATATCATATTTGGGAAACCCCATGGATACAATCCTTTTACGTACTGCGTAATGTCTTACTACTGGGCATGGAATGGAGTAAACGCTTGGTGCAGCGGTTGCGGGAACACAATAGATGATAACATAACTCCATGAAATACATTTATTTTTTTATAATAGGGGTTCTAACCAATGTAGTAGGATTTTACGTAAACGAGAAACTGTTAACAATTGATATGGGAGAGTTCATTATTCCCTTATTGATTTGGTTGGCTGTTATTATCTTACTGTCAATATGGTTCAAAATAAAAAAAGACACTAAAACCATTATGCTTGGATCCCTCATCTCATTTTTTGGTCTAATGGCATCATTCATTGTTTTTGGTTTAGCTTTGGAATTATCAACAAGCTTTGAAATTGAGATCAGTAATACAGACCTGTGCGAACATAACATAACAATTGAATGTGGATTTTTTAAGCAGAGCTACAGAATAGAACCAAATTCTAAAATTAAGGTTGCAAATCTACCTTTTAATCTATGCTTTCTGACACTTCCTGAAAATATCACGGTAACACTTGATGACAGAATCAAAGAGATGTATGAGGTGAGGGCAATGGGATTAATTTATGTTAGAATAACTAATGAAAGTGGTTTACGCTTGGATATAATTCAAGGTCCAGTTATCTAAGGGAGTTACTATGAGGCCGATTTTGTTACTTAACTACTGGAATGCTCGTTCTGGAACAAACATCTGGTGTAACACTCACTGGAATGTTGTGAACCAAAATATAGCGGGAGAAAAATAATGTCGAGCAAACGGGCAACTGAAATAGCAGAAGGAGCAATGACAAATAATTACGAATTCTTTTATGTTCTCTTTTTTTTAATTGGAGTAATCTCAGCAATCATTGGAACAATAAGCGAATCTCTGATTGCTCCTATTCTGATATGGATGGTCTTGCTCTTCTTATCATTGCTTTTCAAAAATCCTAAAGCTGCAGGAATTGTTTTTCCAGTGGGTGTTCTGGTACTCATTCTAAATAACTTCCTGCTTTCTTCTCCATTTAACTGGTTCTTCGTACTGTTTTCTCCCACAGCTCTTATCTTTGCGATATTTCCTTTAATGCTATCATTCGTGTTCAGAGATAAGGATATTAGATTTGCATTGAAAGCTACTGCATTTTCTTACATTGGCTTAGCAATTGTTATGTGCTCGTTCTTTTGGTATTCCGCATACACATCTTTTCCCGATTACGTATCAGAACTTCCAGAAACAACTGTAATGAGAATAGATAAACTTGAATATGAACCTGAGATCTATTCTGAATTAACAGAAGAAGAAATAGAGAAATTTCCAGCTTTAAAGAGAGTGCTGGAAGGTATGAAAAAGATAGGACTGAAAAGCTTTGATTACGAAGTTCCAAGAGAAGATGGGCAGGCTATCTGCGATTATCTGATAGCAAAACAGGATAAACCTTGCTGTTCACCTTACGTAGCACAGTTCAAATACAAAGGGGAATTTTATGGTTTCAATCTTGTATAACTACTATAGGAGGGAGTCTTATGAGAACAATATACAAGATTGCTGCAAGCTTTGTAATAGCCGTTTTGGCATGTATTTTTAGTTTCTATGTCTTAGGGATCTTAGAAGTTCCACCATCTAATCTTGAGCTTTTAATTCAAAGTACGTTTGTACTTGCTATAATTTTTTCAGTAATCTTTGGAATCGTTGCAAAAATGGAGTGGAAGAAGGTAATCACCTACTCAATATTAACGGCTTTGCTTGCTGCGTTCATTCTGCCTTCAATTTTTTTTATTGGATGGTGGTATATCTACCAGGTAGCAGCACCTCATGAAATCCTGATTAGCAATACAGACTCGTATGAACACAGCATAGCTATTGAATTATATTCTGATGGTAAACTTTTACTCAGAAAAAGCTATTTACTAGAGCCAAAAAGTCGTGTAAAATCTGATTTGCCTAAGGGATTGATTTTCACATCATTTCCACAGCATTTGCATGTCACATTGGATAGTAAAATCGAGGAGATGTATGATTTAAGGGTACATGGACGTGCTTGTGTCACCATAATAAATGAAAGTGGGACTTTAAGTCTGTTTGTAGAGCATATGGGGGCTGATTAGAATTTAGATGAAAGAAGGATTGAAACTACACAATCAAAACATTTTTTACTCCGTTAAAATCAACTCATGCGGGAACAGCTAATTCTTGATCACATTCTCAGAATTGAGAATGAATTAAAGTTAATTAGCCGTCAAGATATATTTTTTGGGATTGAGGTGGTCTGAAGAGGAAATCTCTGAAGATTGTTTGGAGAAAAAAGTGATAAACGCTAATTTTTTAATTTTTAGTAGATTTATACTCGTAACTACGCTCACACACCGGTTGGTTGTCACCTATGTTAACTAACTTTTAGATAAAGGAAAAACAAGGGATTCAAGAAGTTCCAGTGCTCTTTAGACTTGAGAGTTTTCCAGAATTGGATTGGTAGCAAAGACTATTTTATGCTTTTAATCGTTTTTCTTCAAAAATCTTTCCTTTATTTCTTAGCTGAGAGCTCTAATCTTCGTATATATAACTTACGATTTTGTTCTAATTTTTTCGAACGTTTTCAGTGGTTTTAATAGTAATTGGGAAGAATTGGTTAAAATGGCGGGAGGNGAAGGATGAGAAAGGTATGGTTAGTTGGAATTTTAGTAATAGTGCTGGTAATTGTGGGGAGCTACACAGCAATGGCTGTGAAAGAAGAAAACGATGTGTTAAAAATTCCTGCTGGAAAATACGTGACAGAAAAAGATGTTGAACTGTGGTTGGAAGAAGGTTTACCAATAGATGAAGCAAAGAAAATAATCGAATCAACAAATAATAATACTATGCCTCCACTCATAAGTATGGATGACATAAAAAGGTGGAAAGAAAAAGGTGTGAGTGAGAACTCAATTAATAGAATTTTGCTCACGATTGGTAAAGGAAGGTTACCTAATTATGATCCAGAAGTTGCAGAGAAGTTTTATGCAAATGCTTGGAAGCTACCCACACCTCTGTCAGGCAACCAAGTCAATGCATGTATGGAGACAAGAAGTTATAGTGCTACAAGGGGTGTAAAAGGATACATGGATCCCGGTTCTCTCTATATCAGCTCTGATCAGTACCTCAATCTGATTACTTCTCATTTGGGTAGCCCTGATCCGGACACGGGTACTGATTACTGGACTGAAGTGGGCATAATGAGGTGGATAGACCTTGGAAACGTATATAAAGCTTTTACATATGATAACGATGAGGGCAAATGGGATTACATTGGAGATGTACAAAATACAGCACACTCATACTGGATTGGAGTAGGACCGTACGATGAATCATACGGGCAGTACAGTTATTTGATATACTTTGACAATTACTTTGCCCGCTCAGGTCACCTACCGTTTACACTTCACCAAGCTAATGTTTGCCAAGAGGTTTGGTCATATTCAACATACATTGAATCAAGTGAGCGTAATCTGTTCTATAATTTGAATCTACTGACCCTATCAGGAAGCTGGTATCAATGGGATAGCTCAACCTCTACAAACTGGTATGAGATATACCCTTGTCAGATAACGGAAAATGACTATTCACCAGAACTGTGGATTGAGTACACGTAACAAAATTTGTTTTCCACATAATTTTTTAATTCCTGTGTGATAATCTGAGAAAATGTTACCAGATCAAATAAAGATGACACCAAAAATTATGCAAAAAACTCTTCCGGTTCTGGTGTTTATCTTAATACTTTCGTGGAATGTTCAGGCATCAACATGGGTAAAAGTTCAGGATTATAAGCAGTATTTAGGGAATAGAGATTCAATAGCTATAGATTTTTTCCTGAAAGACCTGAACAGAGTTTGCATTAATTCTACCCATCCCGTAAATATCAGTATCTGGGATGGAGATAAACAATTATTTTACAAAGAATTGGTTTACAAGTACAATAATACATTTGAAATTAGTTCAGGAGGAAGTATCAAAGTTGAAAATGTCAACGAAGGAAATTACGTGCATGTCAGTGTGGAGGCATTATTACCCTCATTTATAAAAATACCATCAGATCAGACTCCTGTTTATACTGGCTGGATAAATATTGGTGACTATAAACAATACCTTGGGCATGGAGATTCGGTATTTGTGAATCTCTCTCTTGGTTATAATTACCGGATTTATGTTTACTCTGATCATCCCGTAAATATCAGTATCTGGGATGGAGATAAACAATTATTTTACAAAGAATTGGTTTACAAGTACAATAATACATTTGAAATTAGTTCAGGAGGGGGTATCAAAGTTGAAAACAAACCACCAGGTATTGTTTCCTACCCTGGAACTTATTTGCATGTAGTGGTGTATTCAGAAGTTAATGAAACATTGCCAGCAATCAGTCTTAACTACCTACCTGCACCAACACCAATCATTACAAAAACTTACCCACGCCCTATTATTACAAAAATAACTCCAAATGTCACAGAAACTCTTCCAGAAAGATTGACCCCATCTGCAATACCTGAACAGCCGGGCTTTGAAGTTGTTCTGAGCATTGCTGTGATAATCTCTGTAGTAGCTTTAAGAAGGTTGAGAACTGACAGTTAAAACTACCTTTCTTGTTAATCATTTCAAAATATAAAAACTAACAAATAGAAAATTTTTAAATATTGACGCCAAGAATGTCCACAAAATGAGCGGGAAGGTTGTTGCAGCCTGTATTTTATTGATATTCATAATAGCTTTGTTAATACCTCAGTTTGTTGATATATCTGCCGAGCAAATAAAAAAGGAAGAAGGATACGTGCATTTGGAAAATATAGAAATTAAAGCAGAAGAAGTCAACGAGAGCCATGCCAGTATAAAATTCATAATCTCCATTTATCGTTCTGAAATCCTCTCAAATGCAACGCTCACCATTAGTACTTATGACAGAATAACTGACCTCCTTGTTAATAAAATCAAAATTGAAATTCCAGAAAAAGGAGAGGAAGGGGTAGCTGAATTAAACACGACAATCTCTTTTGAGAAAAATAAAGACTATAATATCAATTTTAGGCTTGAAAAAGATAAAAGAGTGGTAGACTCAAGAGGAGTGAGTTTGAGAGGTTTAAATACCCTCATTCCTAAGGAGAAGGAGCTTAAAATGACATTAAAAGATGTTGATTTTGAGATTACTAGTGTGAAGAATGATACAGCTACAATCAAAGCTAGGTTTTACATTGATACTATGGAGGATTACAGTGATGTTACTTTTCACATCAAAGCCATCCAGTACGAATCAAATGTGCTTGCTGATGATGACTGGTTGGATGTTAATGTTAAAAAAGGCAAAACTCTGCTGGTTGAAAGCAATCTAACGGTTCCAAAGGATTACAACTATCTTGTGAAAATAGAAGTATGGAGAAATGGTTCATTGTTAAAAACATGGAGCAAAGCTTTGAATTTAGCTCCAACTAAAAAAGTTCCAGAAAACGTTACTGAGGAAGAGGTTAAGTTTAAAGTTAGTGAGTTTGTGAAGGATCGCTTTATCACCCCAACTCCGCTACCTATGCCCACTCCAACTCCTCCGATGGTTGGAGATATAGTTCCTGAGAAAGCAACACCGGGATTTGAGATTGTGTTAGCTTTAATCGCAACTGGAGGTGTATTGCTATGGAAGAGAAGATAAAAGAAATTAGTACAAGAGATGTGCTGATAAAGATATTCATAGCAATAACAGTTATTTTTCTGATTTTTTCGGTATGGGGGTTATACACATCCTTAAATGATCTCATTAACTTGTGGATTGGTTACAAATATGCTCCAGTTTATAGGGCTCTGTTGAACTTAGCTGTACTAATTCTGGCAATATACGTTATCAATCTGCTTGTTAAGAGGAAATGAAGATTCTGGATTCTCAGACAAGAATCAAAATTTTAAGAGCATTGAAGAAGAGGAACAAAACACTATCTGAGCTTTCAAGGGAGCTGGGGTATTCTAAATCCACGTTATCTAAGCATCTAACGATTTTACAATCTGAAGGAATTGTAAGTAGGATTGTAAATGGGAACAAGTTCATTTACTACAAATTGACTGAAAAAGGTAGGGAAATTGTAGAAGTATTGGTATCCTTTGTTTTATCTCTTGCAGCAGCTACACTCGCATATCTGGGATTTACCAATGAAGCTGAGGTTATAAAACCTAAGCCTATGCCTGTGCCTACACCTACACCACTACCAAAACCGGCTGGAGGTTTCACCGATTTTGTAATCAAGACCACATCTACGTCCTCAATTGCTGCAGCAATTCTAACATTCATCTTTCTCTTTGTTATCATACTTTTCTCTTTGAGGTTATATAGGAGGCAAGTTATAGGAAAAGCATAATTTAGCAAATTCAAAAAACCATCAGATGAAACTGGATATGTATTCAGTCATGGAAACCTCTTGTGAAAACTACCACTTTTTGTGTCAGAAGGAGATCAATCAATGTAGAAATCAAATCGTATAGAAAAGAGTATTGCAGAAATTTGGTTCAAAAGTATTTTTCGGATTCATTTACAATATAAACAATTCTAATACAAGGAATATGGATCGATGAACCAAATTGGTTGAAACTTAGAATAAGTTGATTTAGTTTCCTCTGGATAAAGTTAATAAATGCAGAACATTAATAAAAGGATATGAAAAAGCTCAGAAGACTTAAAGTAAAGAATTACAAAAGTCTGAAAAGCTTTGATGTTGCCTTTGGAGATTTTAACGTACTAATTGGCGAGAACGCAAGTGGAAAGAGCAATATTTTAGATTGCCTGAAGTTTTTATCAGAAGCTGTGGAGGGAAACCTAGGGAGTGCCGTGAATAGAAGAGGGGGTTATAACAAGATAGTTTTCGGAGGAAACAAAGACTACAGCATAGAAATCACAGTAGAATTTGAAGAAGGATTTTACTCATTCTCATTTTGTGAAGATAGTGGTTTATACCTGATTAAAGAAGAATTGAATATTAACAGGGAAACTGTATTGCAATACGTCTGGGATAGAGAGAAAGAAGTTGGTAGATGTGAATACATAGATAAAAAAGGAGAAAAAATTGTAGAGGATAGATCCCTAAGGACTGATGATCTGAAGTTTTATTCTCACAGCAATTTTTTACACTCATCGGCACAGAAATTTAAAAAATATATCGAAAGCTGGAAATTTTACAAATTCTCTGTTCCTGAAATCAGGAAAGAGCTAGATGCAAAGAAGTCTCTTAACCTCAATGAAACTGGAGGAAACTTAGCCCAGGTATTGCACAGCTTACTATCAGAGAGGCCAAAAATATTTGCAAAAATCGAGGAAACTCTAAAACTGGCAATTCCGGAAATAGAGGAGCTCTTATCACCTCTGACAGAGCAAGGGAAAACCTATGTAGCGGTCAGAGAAAAGGGTTTTAAGGGAAAATTCGATTATGCACAGATCTCTGACGGGACTTTAAGACTGCTTGCATTCATAACTGCTATAAACTTGGATTCAGGTTTAACTTGCTTTGAGGAACCAGAGAATTTTGTTCACCCTCGCTTGCTCAAATTAGTCGTGGAGATTCTAAAGAATAGCGAAAAACAAGTAATAATCTCAACACACTCTCCTTATCTTTTAGATTATGTGAATTTGGAAGATCTAATTATAGTCAAGAAGGAGGAAGGCAAAACGAAGACAAAAAGAATAGAGGAAAGAGAAGAGAAGGAGAGGGTAAGGAGTCTCCTAAGCGAGGGCATACCCCTTGGAGAGGCATATTTCACTGGTGCAGTATGAAAGTTGGTTTAATTGTTGAAGGAAATGATGACGAGGTTGCAATAGAAAAACTATGCAAGAAAATTGGGATAATACCTGAGATACGAAAACAAAGAGGGCGAATAAATGTCAGGAAAGCATGTTCTTATGCAAAAGATTTGATTTTCAAGGGTTGCAAGAAAGTTATAATTTTATCGGATGCACACTGCAATAAAGAGAAAGAGAAGGAAAGACTTCAAGAAGTTTACAAATTTTGTAGTGAGCTGAAAAATAGAATTCACATTTGTATAGTCGTAAACGAACTGGAATCCTGGCTCATTGCAGATGATGAAGCGTTGTCCAGCTATATAGGCTGTACTATCAAAATAGGAAATCCTGAAGAAGTGCATGATGCAAAAGGACACTTAAGAGAAACATTCAAAAAGGTGGGAAGAGTCTATTATACTACAACAGCCAGAGAAATTGCTGAAAGAATAGACATAAATGAAGTTTTAAAGAAATGCCCCTCCTTTGATGATTTTTATAATAGAGTAAAAGATTGTTAGGTTTAGCGTTACATATATCTCGCCATCTAAGCTCAATTGCTGGAACACAAACCCTCAAAAAACGACAGAGATTTATACTCACGTGAGCACTAAGAATTTGAGTAAGATTAGAAGCTGGATTTGATTAAATGAGGTGAAGAACATCCAGAATGAGTATATACGCAATGCAGGTATAACTCCAAATTGGAATGATATGCGCAATGCATATATAAATAAGTTAGGCGTAATCGGGCAGTGGCTTACCAAGAAAATATTTATAAAAGAAAGGAGATTATATTATGATTATGAAAATAGCAGATGAAGTAAAAGTAGCGTTAGTAACCGCTGCTTGTGTGCTTGGCATTGCAATCATATTCAAAAATGTCCTTCACGTTCAAGCTGACTTTATAATATCAAACAGCCCAGTCTATTTGTTTATAGTTTATATTATTACAAGAGGTCAAGCTAAAAAGTCAAAATGCGACAAGCCTTTGTATTGGAGTTTAACGATAATTTTTGTTACATTGTTTACCATAGTGCTATACGCGATATAGAGGTGATAACATGAATAAAAACCAAACAAAAGATAAACTCTGGGTGCATGGTTTTTTAGGATTCTTGGGATTCCTCGGTTTTCAAGCATTTAGCTTATACAATCCCTAGCAGTTATTCTTCTTCTGCTTTTTCGCATTCTTTGCTCACTTCAGATATATTAAAGATGAAAATATTTAGGTCTGCTCGGTGTAATAGGTTTAATTGTAGCGATACTGGGAGTTATTGGAATAATAAAGGTGTAAGAATGATGCCACCGCCCGACTCTGCGGCACTTTGTGCCTTGCCTCGCTTCGCTCGGTCACTTAACAGCGGATAAAAGGGAAATCAGAGATTTCCCCAAATTGCCTTCGGCAATTTCTCATATCTGCAAAACGTTATATGAAATGCCGCACCCAAACGTATAAGGAAAACATCAATGAAATGATGCTTTTTTATCAAGCTAGTTCTTTATACTTAATCTGATGTTTGGTGTGTAGCTTCTGAGTGCACCACATTTACCTGAAGTATTCTTCGTGGTTACTTTTCACATCTTTTCGATATCCATCCGATCCTGAGAGAATTTACTTTTTGGGGAACATTTTTAGCAAACTTTCTAGTTGCATTTCTTAGTATTCAATTTATGAATCTTTTCAAAGTTGGTAAAACCCCCGGCAGACTGTATGTTCTGCCAGTGTTTTGGGTACTTCACGGCTTATTACTGGTACCAATTCATTTGTGTTTGCCGTAGACCCTGTTCCTTCTCAATCTCTATCCATTGGACACGTACAGGCTTTAACGAGTTACTTGCTTACATATTAGGTTATAAAGTCTCACACAACTGGGCATTATGGGAACAGCAAGGACTTTGGAGAGTGCGCTGACTTCCTGATAAAAAAATGGAATCCCCAAGTGGAAGACTGGCCCTATTTGCTTGCTGGGTTACTTCTCTTAATCCTTGCAGTAACACGGGAAGTCACCAGCGAAAGCAACTCACCCATCGTGCTGGTAGATTGGTACTTCGTGGTGCTTAGTGTGTCATCGAACGCCTAATTCGAATACTGAAGAAAGATAAAATCAAATTTTGGAAATTCAAATATTTAAAGAGATTGTTCACTTTGTTACCTGAATAAGGTGAATTTGCAGTTTTCTTAATCTTACCGTACCACCTTAACCCCCACAGTACCCACCCCAACACATGTGTGTTATTTGAAAACTGTAGAACAGACACTTGTGTTCATAACATGTGTTGACACTTGTGTTGACACTTGTGTTTGAAAACTTGTTTTAGATAACATGTTGGGGCTTCCGCCCTTAAATACAGGAAACCAAGTTAGGTTGGTGATAAAATGGACGGAAGCCCAGTATACGTTGGAGTGGATGTACAGTGGAAATTACTTGCAAATTAGTACTAGAAGAACAGATATTCAAATTAGAACTCAGAGTAGGATCGTGAAATTGCAAAGAGTAGGGGGAAAGAGGGTTTAAATGAGTGAAATTACGAAATATTAAAATGCAGGTCAAAAAAGTAAACCTATATGCCATATTATACATCGTCACAACTTCCCTCACAAACCCAAGAGGATATTGGTGTGATGAGAGCGGTTTTGACGGAGTTAACGAGAATAAACTCACAACAAGCACAACTTCTTAATATTTTGAATAAACAGGTAGAATATCAAACAAAACTTACAAGAGTTCTTACAATTATTTTAACTTGTATTATGGCTCTGTTAACAAGTCTCCAAATTTTTATGATTATCTCCAATCAATAAAAGCTTAAGTTCTTTTTCCTGCTTATTCTTTTGCTTCTTGTAACTCACAACACAGAAAAAAGTGTAATTTCCTAAAATCATTTCCCACCATCAAACCACCTCCAAGGGCAAAATTTTTACCGAAATTAAGGAAAAAATCCTTGATTTCTGGTCTTCAAGAAGGAATTTATTTCCCCCAATCTCATTTACTCCACCGTAGAAGGTTATGGATGTCATCAGAAATTAATAGTTTACAGATTTAGATGTTGCGATGAGGTGAACCCCTATTTTGAGACAATAAGTTAAGAGTCAGTATTTAAACCCACCTCCATTTCAAAGTCCTCAGGTGACTTATACCCCAAAGACGAATGCA
>MTMJ01000045.1 GCA_002010045.1 Archaeoglobus sp. JdFR-22
TTTTCTAAAAGCACGTTTTGGGAGTTGTTAGATGAAAATATTGGATTGTTATCGTGGTTGTTTGGTATTATTCTGAAAGGTGATATTAGTAGACCCTATTATTATACTGATGCTTCAAGAAATCCTAAATACAAGAACAAAATTACTAATCAAAGATTTAATTCGGAACACATCATCGAAGAAATTCAGAAAATATTGTCATACCAATCGGATGCTTTACATTGGAATCTATTACAGACGGAGGATGTTGGTAAAATCGCTCAAAAAGCATTAGATTCTTATTCTAATATCTCTAACAAGCTCAATGTTGAGATGCACTCCTTTGAATCTGCTATAAAAAGAATAAATAAGCTTATGAAAGGTAGAGATGAATTTATAAAATTGTCAAGAGGATTAGCAAAAAAAGCCCAAGAAAGAGAGAGTGTAACCATACAACCGAAGGAGAACCTTGTAGGCGAAAAAGGTAAGCTAACCATAAAAAACTATCTTGGTGGTCATTATTACTTTACTTGTGACGAAGTAGTGATATCAGGTGAAAATATTTTCCTAATAGAAGGTAAACACACGAAAACAGGTAATCTGCCTTCTTTAGGAGACATAAAAGATGGATTACTAAAAATGATATTATGGGTAAATTTAGAAAACGTAAGAGTTGGAAAAGAGAGTTACAATCCCATACCTGTTCTAAAACTTACAACGGGTAAATCTACTGGGGAATTAAGTAAACCACAAGAAGAAGTACTTAATTTATTGAAAAAAGAGGCAATTGTGAATGAGTTTAAGGTAAAAATTAATAATGAGGTTATTGTTTAATCAAAACCTGACTAATCGATGGGGGTATTGATTACAGGGGTTTGAAGATTTGTTACATCTCATTACCATTACCTTTTGATAAATATTATCTAAACTCAAAACAGATTTTATGTCAATGTCTGAAAACAGGTACTTCATTGTCTCCACATCTCATACTCTCCAGGCAGTAATATGTTTGAATGAGGATGAAGGGATGAAAACACTGGACTGTACAAATTATGAGGTGTGTTATTATTCCAACGCTCTTGTTAACGGGAAATGCCCACAGTACTGTGAGATAATGGTTGAGGCGAAGAAGTATGTATTTAAAAGGAGAAAACCGAAAGCCAGTGTTCGTGAAATCGAAGAGTATGAACTCGGCAGGTTTGTGAGCGTTGACCGTTTACCCCATATAAACAGGCACTGAAACTGGTGGAAGAACGCTGGAATTGACTTACTAAATAGTCTATAACAGGAAGAAGTATGGAAAACATTGAGATATTCGAAAAATGGGCAGAAAAATACGATGAATGGTTTGAAAGAAACAGATTTGTCTATGAATCCGAGCTTAACGCATTGAGGAAATTTGCTCCGAAAGCAGGTAATGGTATTGAAGTCGGAGTGGGTACTGGCAGGTTTGCAGTCCCCCTCGGTATTCGTTATGGTGTGGAGCCAGCAAAGTCAATGGCAGAGATTGCAAGAAAACGGGGAATAAAAGTATATGACGCAAAGGGAGAAGAACTTCCTTTTGATGACGAGTCTTTCGACTTTTTGTTGATGGTCACTACTGTATGCTTTCTGCAAAATCCCTTTAAGGCATTTCAAGAAGCAACAAGAGTTCTTAAAAGAGAAGGGCACATCGTCATAGGTATGATCGACAGAGATTCTCCGATTGGAAAGCTTTACGAATCGAAAAAGAAGGATAGCAGGTTTTACAGACATGCTAATTTTTATTCTGTCAGCGAGGTTTTAAAATGGCTTGAAAGATTGAGATACAGAGAAATCAAAATCTGCCAGACAATCTTTAATAATCCAAAAGAAATTAACGCTGTTGAGCCTGTTAAAGATGGTTATGGAGATGGAGGATTTATCGTAATCTCCGGACAAAAAGGCGAGTAATATGAAGATAATACCAACAGTAGTGATTTTGTTTGTCTGTATTATTTTCATCGGATGCAACCAGAATGCAGAAAAAAACGAAATTGGAGATGAAATAGAGGCCCCTGAAACAGTCAAATCACCAGAACTGACTGAAGCGGAGCAGGAGATAATTAAATCTCCCGACATATCCTTGAATAAATATAAGGGAATATGGATGCCTTTTTTAAGGGAGGTGAGAATATATTTAAATGATACAGAAAATCTGAAGTCAGATGGAATCAATATTGTAGCGATTGGCGTTAAAATATGTTATGATGGAAATATTACAGAGTGTGAGAGCGAAGAGGAGATAAAAAGCTCAATAAACGAGTTTCACAGGAACGGCATCAAAACTTTTTTAGTTTTAAATCCCGCACATCCTGATTTTGGTATTGCACCCGGGAGTGAAGAAATCCTTCTGGATGACCTTACACCCATAGTTTTGAAGTGGGCGGAAATTTCTGAAAGGTATGGAGTTGAGGTATTCTCACCTGTGAACGAGCCACAGCTATTGTCCCGGAGTGAAGAGGTCTCGAATTGGGCACAGGAGATACTGCCCGACTTGAGAGGAATATACCGGGGAAAATTAGCTTTCATTGTTCAGGGTGATGCCGATGGATATCCACTATACAATCTTTCAGGGTATGACCTCATTGCTGCTGGAGGCATCACCTGTACAAAGGATATTGAGGACAATCCCGAGTGGGTTGAGAGATTGGTATCCGAGAACCTTAACAGCCTGAAAGCCTCCTATCCTTTGCAGAAATACATTCTCTTTGGTGTCGGTGCCTTCACTGGAGAAGATTACTACTACTGGGAACCGATAGCAGCAGAGAATATGGCAGAGAGTAATCCAGAACTGCCTGAGGATTTCTTCTATGTTTCAGATGAATCACAGGCTGAATTTTATGAAATGCTCTTTAATATAACATGGAACGAGACAGAAGGATACTTCATTCCGGTTTACAGAGGCTGGGAGTATAGAGATAAGCCTTCTGAGAAGGTTATAAGAAACTGGTTCAGTAAAAATTCTTATGTTGCGGATATAAGTTAAGTTATGAAAATAATCAGGGAAGTAATTGAAGAGTTACTTGCCATTTCAAAGGATAATTACCCACTTGAGTTTGTAGCCCTCCTGAGAGGGAAAAAAGGAGTGATAGAAGAGTATATTTTTCTCCCGGGTACTGAATTCGGGCATACAAGTGCCATATTCAGAATAGATATGCTCCCTCTCGGTCAGAAAATCCATGGTACGTTTCACAGCCACCCGTCAACAAACAATCACCCCTCACAGCAAGACCTGAGCATGTTCGCAAGCAATGGCAACTACCACATCATCGCAGCCTATCCTTATGACATGGGAAGCTGGAGGTGTTATGATAAACTTGGCAACGAAGTCAGGATCGAAATTATTGATGAATAGCAAAGGCTTTTAAGAAGAGTAATTTCAGCGAATGTCTAATGAGGGATAACATGAGAGTTGTTGCAACAGGTACATTTGATATTGTTCATCCGGGTCATATCAGATTCCTTCAGGAAGCAAAGAAGCTTGGGGATGAATTGATAGTTATTGTTGCAAGAGAGAAAAATGTCAGGCACAAACCGAAGCCAGTAATTCCGGAGGAACAGAGAAGGAGAGTAATTGAGTCACTCAAGTATGTTGACAGGGCGATTCTTGGCGACCTTGAGGATATGTTCAAGCCAATTGTTGAACTCAAGCCAGACATTATCGCTCTCGGGCATGATCAGCACTTCAACGAAGAGTGGCTTACAGAACAGCTTAGAAACAGAGGAGTTAATGCAAAAATTATCCGAATTGAGGCAGAAGAGAAGTGTACATACTGCAGCTCTACTAAAATTATCAGAAGGGTTGCCGAAATCGCCAAAAAGAGAGTTGAGGACTTTGAGAGGGAGAAATTGAAAAAGATTAAAAAGCGTGAAGAATTACCGGTGGTGAAAAAATGAAACCAGATGGCTTGTTAATGATACCCGGCCCAGTGCAGGTGCATGAGAGGATACTGAAAGCTATGTCAAGACAGATGATCGGGCATAGAGGGGCAGAGTTTTCGGAAATAATAAGCTTCTGTCACGAAAACCTCAAGCCTCTATTCGGCACGAAAAGAGAGGTTGCAACCATTTCCGGTTCAGGAACTTCAGGCTTGGAGGCAGCAATTTCATCATTCTCGAATGTGAGAAAGATGACATGTGTTGACAATGGAAAGTTCGGAGAGAGACTCGGAATAATTGCAAAGCGATACACTGAAGTGGATGCTGTAAGTTTCAGGTGGGGAACTTCCATCGAAATCGAAAAAATTGAAGAATCATTTGAGAATGGGAGTGAAGCTGTTGCCTTTGTGCATAACGAGACCTCTGCAGGAATACTGAACCCGGCTGAAGAGATAGTAAAAATTGCAAGGAAGTACGATGCACTTGTTATAATGGATGCAATTACGAGTGTCGGCGGTGATGAAGTCAGGATGGATGACTGGGGTATTGATGTGGCTATTGTAGGCTCACAGAAGTGTTTAGGAATTCCGCCGGGACTTGCAGCCGTTGCGTTCAATGAGAGAGCGTGGGACTTCTACAATGAAAAATGTCCCTTCTATCTCGACCTTGCAGCATACAGGAAAAAGCTTGGAGATAACCAGACACCCTATACACCCGCCATACCTCTTTACTATGCTCTGGAAGAAGCCCTGAAGATTATAAACGAGGAAGGTCTTGAGAACAGAATCAGGAGGCACAGGATATTCTCCAAAGCGGTCAGAGAGTGGGCAAACGAGGCAGGTATTGAGCTTCTTGCCGAACTGAACGAATACAGCAGGTATTCGAATACCGTAACAGCAATGAAGTTGCCTGAAGGCGTGACTGACAAAGACCTGCGTGGAACCTTAAAGTCTGAATATAACATCACAGTCTCTGGTGGACAGGGTGAGCTTAAGGGTAAGATTTTCAGAATAGGGACGATGGGTAACATTGGAAAGAGGGATGTGCTTGCAACACTTGGAGCTGTTCAGGACATCCTGATGAGATTTGGCAAAGCTAAACCAGCTCTGAATGCAGCCACTGAAGTACTGAGAGAATTATGAAGGTAGGTATTGTAGACACAACTTTTTCAAGAGTCAATATGGGGAAGATTGCAATAGATGAACTTAAAAAAATCTCTCCACTCTCTTTTGAGAGATACACAGTCCCGGGAATCAAGGACTTGCCCGTTGCAGCAAAAAAAATGATAGAAGAGAAAGGATGTAACATAGTAATTGCAATGGGGATGCCTGGCAGTAAGCCGATTGACAAGCAGTGTGCCCATGAAGCATCTCTTGGCTTAATTAACGCTCAGCTCATGACCAACACTCACATTGTAGAGGTTTTTATTCACGAGGATGAGGCTGAGGACGAGAAGGAATTGCTTGTGGTTGTGGACAACAGAGTAAGAGAGCACGTTCAGAATGCTGTGGATTTGCTGCTATACCAGAAAAAATTGCAGAAGCTTGCAGGAACTGGGCAGAGGCAGGGTTATGAGGATGTTGGACCCATTTTAAGATAAATTAACATTCAGATTTTATTCAGTTAGAGTTCTATGTATTTTTCAAGCTCTGAATCAGTTCTGGCGGCTTTCTTCAGAAAATTTCTGATTTCTTCAGGGTTGGTAGATTCCAATCCAAAATAAATTGCAAATTCTCTTGTGGTTGAGAGTATACTCGTTCTTCCGCTCTTCTTTGCCTTTACAAACCCTGAGTCAATGAGTTTTCTCACATGCTCGTAGCACTTATTTCCACGGATTTTTGCGAGTCTGGAAAGAGGAATTGGTTGTTTCAGAGCTATTACTGCAAGAGTTCTGAGTGAACCCCTGTCGAGGTCTTTCTCAACAAATTTTTCAATATACTGGTGATACTGGGGCTTTACCCTCATCAGGAATCTCCCGCCCAGTTCAATGATTTCAATCGATGTTTCTCTATTCGAGTATTCCTCTATTAACTCCTTTAATGCCTGTTCAGCTTCTTCAACACTCATCCCGGTCATTTTTGCAATTCTGTTAATTGAAAAAGGTTTTGTTGCCGAGAAGAGAATTGCTTCAACAGCTTTTCTGGCTAATTTAACCACAGACTGCACCTCAGGTGTAAAGTTTCAGCTCAATGTCTTCATCATACATCTTTTTCTGATTAACCTCTATTTTCTTTCTGAATGCAAGATGGAGAACGGAAAGGTAGTATGAGATTTTCTCCTCAAGTTTCATCCCTCTCACAACCTCGGAAAAATATATCATGGTTTTTCTGCTGAACAGCTTTCTGAGTTCACCCTCTACCTTTATTATTGTATCTTCAATATTCTCTTCGTGAGGAGTTCCAAGTGTTGTTCTGGTAGCTATAACTTCTCTCTCTTTCTTCTTCTTCTTCTTTTTCCTTCTCTTTTCAACATTTTCTGCGTTCTGCAATTCAAGAATTAGGTCTTTGAGTGTTGTGAATCTTTTAACCTTCTTTCTGGGACTCAACAGCGTCTTCAGAACTTCATCCTTTACCTCTTCTTCCTCAAAATCTTCGGATTCCTCGTAAAGGAGATGAAAATCAATCTCATCCGGGATGAGTTCTTCCTCCTCTTCCTCTCCATGCAATATGGCTTCGCTGGAAAGAATCTCTGCCTTCATCCTGACAAGAACTGCAGCATAAAGCAGTACTCTGCCTGATACTCTCAAATCAAGTTTCTGAGCTTTCTCAAGCTCAAGCAAGAATCTGTCGGCTACCTCAATAACGTCAATATTCCATGGGTTAACCTCACCCTTTCTAACAAGCTCAACAAGAATTTCAACAGGGTCTTCTAAGCTTTCATCCTTATTCCTGTCACTAATGATGAGTTATCCCTCCCGAGTGTTACTCCAATTATTGAGTCCGCTTTTTCAAGCATAGGCTTCCTCAACGAGACAACAACAAATTGAGCGTTCTTCGACCTTTCCTTAATCATTTTTGCCACTTTGCTTACATTCACACCATCAAGAAACATATCAACCTCATCGAAGGCATAAAATGGAGCGGGTTTGTATTTCTGAATAGCAAATATCAGTGCAAGGGTAACAAGGCTCTTCTCTCCACCACTCATCGAATCAAGTCGCTGTGAGGCTTTCTCCCTCATCTTCACCCTTATATGCAAACCGCTGCTGAACGGGTCATCACTGTCGAGATAGAGTTCTCCCTCTCCACCTGTGAGTTCACGTATTATCTCCGAAAAATTGCTGTTCACAGCATTAAATGCGTTAAAGAATGTCTCCCTCTTCAATCTCTCGTACTTCTTTATTCTCTCGAGAATCTCTTTACTCTCCTTCTCAAGTGTTGAATTTCTCCCAACCAGTTCATCTCTTCTGGCTCTGACCTCTTCAAACTCCTGAATCGCTTTCAGGTTAACATCTCCGAATTCAGCAAGTGATTTCTCGATTTCCTCAAGCTGTCGGGTAACTTCATTAAGGGGTGGTAAATCTTCAATCTCTACCACACCAACTTCCTGCATTTCATCAATAACTTCCTGAAGTGTCTCACTCCTTGCTTTAATTTTCTCATTCAGAGTGATTATATCGAAATTGATTCTCTGTTTTTCCTGCTCAAGCTTACTAATCTCGGAGAGGATGTTATCTCTCTTCTGCCTCAGTTCCTTTACTTCCTTACCAACTGTTTCTTCTTCCCTTTTGAGGAACTCAAGCTCTTCTCTCAGTTGCCTTACTCTTTCGGCATCTTCTTTCAACTGAGTGTTAATGCGAACTTCCTCATCGGTAATTCTTTCAACTTCCCTCTCTTTCTCTTTTATTGTTTTTTCTGTCTGTTCTTTCATGAATTCGGCATTTTCAATCTTTTTCTCAACTGAAATCAGTGTTTCTCTATTTCTTGAGAGTTCTTCTCTCAATTTTTCCATTTCTGAGCTGAGCTTCGGAATTTCACTTCCTTTTAGAGCGGATTCAACCTTGACAGTTCTTTCCTGCTGGTTTTTGATTTTTAACTCGATTTCCTCTATTTCTTTCTCGATTGAGGACATATTTCTGTAGATATTATCTCTTTCAGCCATCTTTTCCCTTATTTTCTTCTCGATTTCGGAAATTCTGTTTCTATTGTCTGTGATACGGGAGATTGCTACTGAGATTTCATTATTTATTTCAGTAACAGTTTTCTCAACTTTATCAATTTCACTCTGAATTTCTCTTCTCTTCTGTTCACTGGTTCGGATTTCTCCGATAATACCGGCTTTCCTGCTGTTGAGGATTGTTAACTCTTCCATTATATTACTTTCCCTGTCAATCAACTCTCTGGACAGGAGCATTCCCATTTTACCTACAGTGCTTCCTCCAGTCATCGAACCACTTTTCTCAAGTAAATCACCCTCGAGGGTAACGATTCTTCTCCCGTCCATCAATCTCTTTGCTGTCTGGATGTTATCCACAACAATCGTATCCCTGTATACGAATTCGAAAACGGGTTTGAATTTCTTGTCGAATTTCACGAGGTTGATTGCATAATCCACGACACCATCATCATCTGGCAATGAGTTGAGTTCAAATTTTCTCTTTATCTTATTTAAAGGAAGGAACGTTGCTCTTCCACCCTTAATCTGTTTGAGGTAGTTTATTGCCCTTATTGCATCATCTTCGTTCTCCACAACAAGGAATTGCAGTGAATTTCCTGCTGCAATTTCAAGAGCGAGAATATACTTTTCATTGACTTCTCCGAGCTGGGAAACAGTTCCGTAAACACCGGGCAGTGCTTTCTTCTGTTTTGCTTCAAGAATTAATTCCACAGGTTTGGAAAATGGCTTCAGGGCTGAAATTTTTGCTCTGACTTTTGCAAGTTCTACTTCTTTCGACTTTAAATCCTCTTCCAGCGCAGAAAGATTATTTCTCAGACCAAATATATGTGAATCCAGTTCATTTCTTCTTTTAATGTGTTTCTCCAGCTCTTTTTCTATCTTCTCAAATTCCTTTCTCTTGATATCAAGCTCTTTCTCAATATCTGAAATCGTGCTATTAAGCTTCGATTTCTCACCTTCGAGCTCCTCAATTTCAATCCCTATCCTTCTGATAGTTTCAAGCCTTTTATCCTGTTCTCTCACGAGAACAGATTTTTTCTCTCTCGACCTCTCCAGCTCTTCTCTCATGGAGAGCAGTTCATCCTTCATTTTCTTGAATTTCACGTCAACTTCCCGCAGTTTTGTTCTAATAATTTCCAGTTTGCCATCTAATTCATTAACGACTTCCTGAACACTTATTTTTTGAATGAGTAATCTCTCAAGTTCATCTTCAATATCTTTGAGCCCATCTCTCAACTTCGATATTGCAAGCAGCACATCGGTTTTTTTGCCGCCCAGCTTCGACAGTTCACCTCTATAGAACTCTTCGGACTTTCTGATGCTCTCTATCTCGGAATTGAGTTCAATTATTCTATTCTGAATTCTCTGATAATCTTCATCTGCTTTTTCGGAAATTAGATTTGAAATTTCATCAGCTTTAGCTGCCCATTCCTGAATCAGGTTGCCATTCTCAATTAATTTTTGACTTTGGGCGTCTTTCTCCTTTTCGAGCCTCTCTACCTCAATGGATAACCTGTTTTTCTTTCCAAGCAGATTTCGGTATCTGTGTGCCTGTAGAAATTTCTCGTACTTCTTCTTCTCGTCCGTGAGAGATTTGTACTTCAATGCTTCTTCTTTATCCTTCTCAAGCTGTTCAAGCCTTGCATTGACCTCCAGCAGTATGGTTTCAATTCTGTCCATGTTCTCTCTTACCTTCTCGAGCTCCTCAATAGCCTTCTCTTTTTTATCTTCGAATTCGGAGATTCCCGCAATGTCATCAATTATTTTCCTCCTCTGGAATGGTGTCATCTCAGTTATTCTGGTAACATCACCCTGCATTATGACATTGTATGCGCTGAATATTCCTGCATGACTGAGAAGTCTGTGAACATCCGTAAGATTTGCACTCTTCCCGTTGATGTAGTAATAACTGTAGTATCCTTTTTCTGTCATCCGAATTTTTCTTGAGATGATTACTTCTTTCTCTGATGGAATTGTAGTGTCAGAATTGTCAAAGGTAATGGATACTTCCGCGTCATCCGGTTTGCCATTTCCTGAATAAATCAGATCCGTGAGTCTATCGGCTCGCAGTTTGGTTGAATGCGATAAGCCGAGGCAGAAAAGTATTGAATCTATAATGTTTGACTTGCCGCTACCGTTGGGCCCGCTGATAACCGTAAATCCCTCGTAAATTGGGATCTCTACTCTTTTGGCGAAAGACTTGAAGTTCCTGACCGAGATTTTCTTGATGTGCATTATTTCTGCTTAATCACAGACGATGAATTCCCCCTTGGGTTCTTTGTTCTCTTCAGTATCAAAACAGGGGTCGGCTCTTATTATGTCATCCTCTTCTTCATCTTCAACCTCTTCCCTGATTGGCAGCACTTCTACCTTTTCTGTAATTCGGTTTTTCATAATCTCATCTTTAAGGTAGAGAACGTCTGACGTAAGACTCTCAACCGTCTTCGTAAGCTCGACAATTTTCGCCTCAAGGTCTCTTATTTTTTTACTTCCAAATTCGTTTCGAAGCTCTTCTAACAGCTCTTCTTTAATTCCAGCGATTTTCTGCTCTCCAAAAGACAACATCATTTTCAGCTCCTCAACTTCCTTTTCTTTTTGGGATAGCTTCTTTTCAAGCCTTTCCAGAAGAATATCTCTTTCTGGCATTCATTACCCACCCAGTGAATTGCCGACCTCGGTGAGTAAACTAACTACACCGACAACCTTTCCCCGCCGAGGTGACTACCTACAGTTAAAGATGATTAAAGGTCTTTATATATCTTTCTATCAATAATGCATCATTTCGAGTGTATCATTTGAAGGCTAATTGATATCATTTGCTATGAGGTATGCTGCCATTTCCTCCTGAGATTCAACTTTAAAACTACTGATGCTTTTGCCCTTTACTGCATGAAGTATCATCTGTCCTTTTTTACCACACTCAACATCCCGGATCTCCAACCTCTTCTGACCATAATAGTTCTTCAAAATTGCCTGCCTCATAAGGTTTGCATCTCCCCTTATCTCGCCAGAACTCAGCTCTTCCACTTTTTCAAGCAGAAATATGAAGTTTGAAACAAAAATTCCATACTGCCTGAAGAGAATGAAAGCGAGAGCTGCTGCTTTCAGGTAGAGTTCTGCTGCTTTATCCCTCTCGCCCTTTTTCTCATAGGCTTTGGCAGTAATTGAGTAAATTCTTGTTCTTATTTCTGGTACAAGCTTTAGATCGCTCAGAACATCCTTCGCCACTTCTATGCATTCATCATACTTTCCAGTATCAATGTAAAATGATGCAAGGCTTGTCTTTGCGTTTGCAAGAAAAGGTACGCTGTCTTCTTCTTTTGATTCATCAAGAATTTCTATCAGTTTTTTGAATGTTCTTTCACTCTCATCTACCCTTTTCTGTAACCAGTAAACATTAGCGAGCTTATGATATGCTGAAGATATGCCAGAGACATCTTTACCCTTGAGTAAATCCATTCTGAGTTCAATTACTTCTTTAAGAGTTTTCTCAGCATCCTCATACCTTTCTGCATCGACATACACGATTCCGAGATTTTCGAGAGTGATGGCAAGATTTTCGGGATTATTCAATTTTGTAAAAATGGTAGCTGCCCACTTAAAGTGACTTTCAGCCTCGTCATATCTTCCGCTTGAATTACAGACATTTCCGAGGTTGTTCATTAGTTTCGCAAGTTCCGGCATGTAAACCTCTGGCTCTTTATTGGAGTAGTCCATGTAAATCTGAATTGCTTCGCTGTAATACTGGTTAGCTCTCTCCAGCAACCCGCAGTCGTATGCCAGACTACCCAATGCCCTCAAGACCTCGCCCAGTTTTATTCCATTCACTCTGTTAATCAGCTTCTCTCCTTCCTTGATTACGCTATCTTCATTTCCCTTCGCATTTCTGCTTACCTCAAAGAAGAGCTCAAGAGATTTTTCAATGTTATCTGTCTTTAAATTGTGTTTGAAGCCTCTAAAATAGTCATCGAATTTATTTGTCTCTTTTGCTTTCGTGTAATAATAATCTGATGCTAGAGAATGCGCTTCTGCATCATCTGTTTGCAGAACTTCCTTCAGAGCAGGCGACGGAAAATATATCACGCTGTCCTGCCTCTCCAGTAAACCACAGGAAGTGAGTTCACCAATAAGTTCATCAAATTCTTCAAATTTACACCCATAAACTATTGCAGCATTTTTTTCATCAATCTCATCTTCAAGAACTGCAAGGCATCTGAGAAGAGAATAAGAATTACTGCCTGCAATCTTCTCAATTAATCTGACAATCTCTTCATCATCAAGTTTCTCAACTATTTTCTCATCCTCAGAACTTAATTTTTCTATATTTCTTCTTATTAACTCTTCAATAAATATTTTTAAATCAGATTTTTTGTCTTCTTCACTCATTTTTCCACCTGTGAATTTTGAGAAAATGAGTTTATGCTCATAAAGGTTACGCTTCTGGTTTGAGGCATTTATTGGCAAAGTTCCGTAAAATGTTAATATATAAGGTACTTGCCAACTCACATCTCAGCCAACCTCTGCAAGACTCTCTTTTCTCTTATACCAACAGCTACAACCATCCCAATCAAAAGGACATT
>MTMJ01000030.1 GCA_002010045.1 Archaeoglobus sp. JdFR-22
CCTCTCAAACTCTCCAAGCTCTTTGTAAATAATCCCAAGTTCATAATGAATATTGAAATCGGGATTCAATTCAAGCACTTTATTAAACTCTTTCAGCGCACCTTTGAGATTTTTATTATCTCTGTAGGCAATGCCAAGATAATAATGTCCGTCTATATCTGCAGGATCGATGTTCAGGAATTTCTCCAGCTCTTTAATTGCAGAACCTGTCTTTCCGGAATTGAGGTAGCACATTCCGAGATCAAAGTGAATATTTTTTTGGGGGTTGAGTTTCTGGACTTCTTTAAGTTCTCTGATTGCTCTCTCATACAGTTTTCCCTCCTTGCAGGCAAGACCGAGGTTGTAATGAACTTCGGGATGAGTTGGATTTAATCTTACTGCCTCCTCCAGCTCCTTAATTGCCTCGTTCAATTTGTTCTGCCATCTATAAATACTTCCAAGTATAAAATGAGCTGTAAAATTATCTGGATCGATTCTGACGACTTTTTTCAACTCTGAAGCTGCCTTGAAGTAGTTTTTCTGTTCAAAATAAATTACTCCAAGGTTCATGTAAATCTCTGATGCCCGAAATCCTGTTCTCAGAACCTCCAGAAACTCCTTTATGGCGAGTTCAAATTTCTCTACTTCTTTATAACACAACCCGAGATTATATCGTGCATCAACAAAATCGGGATCCAGCCTCAGTACTTCTCTGAACTCTTCAATTGCATTGCTGAACTTTTTTTGCCTCTTATACAGATATCCAAGGTTTTTATGCGCATTATAATTGTCTTCTTCAATCCTTAAAACCTCTTTAAACTCACGCTCCGCTCTGGAAAAATTACCTTGCTGGAGGTAAATTTCTCCGAGTGCCATATGTAATTTTACATCCTGAGGGTTCAGTCTGAGGATGTCAGTGTAGAGTTTAATTGCGCTGTAAAAATCCCCCTTCGCCAGATAGGAGTCTCCCAGCTGATATATTACCTCCTCACCTGTGGGATCAAATTCCAGAACAGTTTCAAATTCTTTTATGGCGAGTTCAAACTTACCTGTCTTTTTGTAGCATATTCCGAGATTATAGTGAATTTCGTAGTCGTCAGGATTTAATCTGAGAACTTCTTCAAATTCTTTTATTGCTTTCTCGTAATCTTCCTGCTGGAAATACGAGATGCCGAGGTGGTAACGAGCGTCTTCAAATTCCCCCCTTCTCAGAACCTCCAGAAACTCCTTTATGGCGAGTTCAAATTTCTCTACTTCTTTATAACACAACCCGAGATTATATCGTGCATCAACAAAATCGGGATCCAGCCTCAGCACTTCTCTGAACTCTTCAATTGCCCTCTCTACATCCCCGTATTCTCTGTGGATTATTCCGAGTTTGTGGTGAATTTCGTAGTCGTCAGGATTTAATCTGAGAACTTCTTCAAATTCTTTTATTGCTCTCTTAAAATCTCTCAGCTTCAGATAAGCGTCGCCGAGTTCATAATGAACCTTAAAGTCATCAGGATTTAATCTGAGAACTTCTTCAAATTCTTTTATTGCTTTCTCGTAATCTTCCTGCTGGAAATACGAGATGCCGAGGTGATAACGGGCTTCTATGTTCTCCGGATCAATTTTCAGGCAATTTAGATATTCCCTTATTGCTCTGCCAGCATCCCCCTGGCGGTGATAAAGTTGACCGAGGTTGAAAAAAGCCTCGCTATTAGATTTGTCTATTTTGGTGGCTTTGAGGTATTCCTTTCTTGCTAAATCGAGCTTACCCTGATCCTGATATGCAACACCGAGACTCAGATGAGCATCCGCATCATCTGGATTGATTTTTATTGCCTCTGAGTATTCAGCTATCGCCTTCTTCAGCTCACCCTTCAGATGATACAGCAGTCCAAGGTTCAGGCGTGCCTCAGAGTCCTTAGGGTCGAGTCTGATTACTTTCTGAAATTCTTTAATCGCCCTGTTGTAGTTTCCCTTCTTATAATATATCAGACCAAGATTGAAGTGAGCATCAACGTTATTCGGGTCTGTCCACAGTGTCCTGATGTATTCACTTATGACTGAGTCAAGATTTTCCTCTTTATGCGACGAGTAATCATTAGTTCTCATATCTTCTCATCTTCTGGCTTAATCTTATAATCATAATCATTTTCTATGCACACATCTTCTTTTTTGTTATTAAACTTAGCGAATAACACATAATGATAGGACTGTGGCTATGATTATGAAATAAAATGTGCAGAAAACTGATTACAGGTATTCAAGAGAGAAAATAGGCTGGAAATATCCAATAAATGGAGATCAAATTTTATCACATTAATTTATAATTCAAAATATCCTTTCTGAGAAAGGAAATAAATAACACGACAGTCAATAGCAAGCATGAAGGTCGCAGTTCTCAGACCCGAACAGTACATTGAGGATACTCTGAAATTATTTCGAAATCTGGATATAGACATTGTACCAGTCCCATTTATCGAAATAAAGACTGAACGATCAGGAATTGAGAAAATGGGTGATCTGGAGAAGTTTGATGTTGTCATTATCACAAGCCAGACTTCAGCTAAAATTGCAGTCAAGTTCAGGGAAAAGCTCAAAAGAGCGAGAATTATAGCAATTGGTAAAAGGACTGCAAAAATACTATCAGATGCTGGATTAAAGCCTGAAATTCCGGATAAATTTGACTCGAAAACAGTATATGAGAAATATAAAGAAAGTTTAAGAGGAAAGAGGGTTATTTTATTGAGGAGCGATAAGGGAGACCCGATTCTAATGAAGCTGTCAGAAGTTGCTGAGGTGGATGAAATAGTTCTTTACAGAATAGAAGAAAAATGGGGAAAGGAACAGGAGGATTTGATTAGACAGATTGCAGGAAAAGACATCGACATGGTTATTTTCTCGAGCAGTATGATGGTAAGGAGTTTTTTCAATCTTGCAGAAAAGATGGGTAGGCTTGATGAGGTTCTCCGTTCGCTGAAGGAAATGGACGTGGTTGCTATAGGCCCTCCAACAGCCCGAATGCTTGAAAACTATAATGTTAAAGCTGAGATGCCAGAAGAATATACTTTTGACGGAATAGTAAAGATTTTACAGTCAAGAGTTTAATCGTTGTTGAGGAAAATGTATATACAATGTCAGGACTGCGGAAAAGATGTATTCAGAATAACGCTCGATAAAAGAGCAGTATGCGTTGAGTGTGGGAAATCATTTCAAATCTGCGTGGAAAGAGTTCCGTTTAAACCTGAACCTCCTGAACCTCTACCACCTGAAAAACCCGAAAAATACTGGTTTAAGTGATAAAATGGATGTCATTGTTAAAAAAAGCGAAATAGAAGGAGAAATTACACCTCCACCATCGAAAAGTTATACCCACAGAGCTTTTATCGCTGCATCTCTCTCACCTCTTGCAGAAGTCTCAAATCCGCTTATCTCGGAAGATACCATTGCTACACTCAATTTCTGTAGATTTATTGGGGCTGGAGTGTTGAGAGACAGATCCGGATTCACATTTGAGGGGGTTGGCTCTATCGAATCAGAAGGATACATTAATCTTGCCAATTCAGGAACTACGCTCAGACTTGCTATCGGCATCCTCTCTCTCTCAAAGTCAGGCAGGTATTCTGTACTTGATGGGGACTCTTCACTCAGAACAAGGCCAAATTATCAGCTTGTTGAAGTTTTAAGAGTACTTGGAGCAGATATCTACGGTAATAAAGACTTCAGGGCGCCGGTCTGGGTTAAAGGTGTTGCCAAAGGTGGTAAAGTTGAAATCAAAGCAAAAAGCTCACAGTTTATTTCGTCTCTGCTTTACTCGCTTCCTTTAGCAAAAAATAACTCCGTTCTGAAAGTTCTCGCAACCAAATCAAAGCCCTATATCGATATCACTCTGCACATACTTAGAGAGAGTGGAATTGAAATCGAATCCATAGATAATAATTTCTACATTTCCGGTGGGCAGGATTTTCGCCTCAGGAAATTCACGATACCTTCAGACTTCTCTTCAACAAGCTATCTGATTGCTGCCGGTCTGATTGCTGGAGATATAACAATAAAGAATGTTTTTGATTCAGTGCAGGGCGATAAAGTGATTATTGACGTGGTAAACAAAATGGGTGGTAAGGTCAGGTGGTATAAAGATGACGGTGAACTGAAAGTAAAGAAATCCAGCCTTGAGGGGATAGAATTTGATGCATCCGATACACCTGACATAGTTCCAACAATAGCTGCACTTGCTGCAGTTGCAGAGGGTAAAACAAGGATATTCAATGCAGAACACCTCCGAATTAAGGAAATTGACAGGATTGAGGGAATCTACCGAAACCTGAAGTCACTTGGTATTGAGGCTAAAGCCACAGAGGATGGACTTGAAATAACTGGAGGTGCAATAAAGCGAGGAGAGGTGCAATCTTTTGGTGACCACAGGATGGCTCTTGCGTTTTCACTGCTCGGACTGGCAGGAGAGGNGATTGTAAATGATGCTGAAGTGGTCTCAGTCTCATTTCCCGGTTATTTCGAGTTTTTAAAGTCCATGGGCGCTGACATTGATTTTGTAACAGAAGGGTGATTTTATGATAGGAAGTACTTTCGGTTACCTTTTCAGGGTGACGACCTGGGGAGAGAGTCACGGGAAAGCAGTTGGTTGTGTGATAGATGGTTGCCCTTCCGGACTCGAATTGAGTGAAAAAGAAGTTCAGATAGAGCTGGACAGAAGGAAGCCCGGAGGAAGACTCGCATCTCCAAGAAAGGAGAAAGACAAGGTTGAGATACTTTCAGGAATTTTTGAGGGTAAAACAACCGGCACACCTGTTTCAATGATTGTTTGGAATAAGGATGTAAATTCAAAGTCATATGAAAAAATTAAATACGTTTTTCGCCCCGGACATGCAGATTATACTTATTTTGCGAAGTACGGCATCAGAGACTGGAGAGGAGGGGGTAGAGCGTCAGCACGTGAAACAGTCGGACGGGTTGCCGCAGGCGCAATAGCAAAAACGATTCTCGGAAAGTTTGGCATTGCTGTTGGAGGCTACACAAAGGAAATAGCTGGAATAAGATGCAATTCAGTTTTTGAATTTGAAGAGATGATGAAAAGGTCAGAAAGAAGCGAAGTGAGGTGTCCTGATGAGGAAACCTCCAAGTTGATGGAGGAGATGGTGACCAACGCAAGAAAAGAAGGCGACAGTGTGGGAGGTATTGCCGAGATAATTGTTCGAAATCCTCCTGCCGGTCTTGGCGAGCCCGTTTTTATGAAACTTGATGCATACCTTGCATACGCAATTATGAGCGTGCCTGCTGTTAAGGGCGTGGAAATCGGAGCAGGTTTTAACGTCTCAAAAATGAGGGGGAGCGAGAACAACGACCCGATTGTATTGAAGTCAGGTAACGAAAAAATAGGATTTGAAACAAACAACGCTGGCGGAATTTTGGGTGGAGTTTCGAATGGGGAAGATATAGTCATCAGAGCAGCAATCAAACCCACACCTTCCATATCAATTTCTCAGAAGACTGTTAATTATCGAACAATGAAGGGGGAAGAAATTACCATCAAAGGAAGACATGACCCGTGTATAGTGCCGAGAGCAGTACCTGTGCTGGAGGCGATGACAGCCCTTGTTATCACAGACTGTATGATGTTGCAGGGATTAATTCCAAGATTCATGTAATTTTTCCATCAATGGTTACGCAACTTCCTAAAGAGCTAATTTAAAATGACGATAAAAGATAGCAGAGAAAAAATGCTAATGATTGTGGTATATAACGGATAAAAACTCTGGGACTCAATGATTTAGTAAAAATTATAAGCAGTAGAATCAATTAAGTCCAATGAAAAGAATAACAGCAATAGCAAAAGGAGAAGTTCAAAGAGTGAATTACAGAGAAGAGGTCCAAAGAATAGCGCGAAGGCTTGGAATAACTGGATATGTTGAGAATCTAAAACCTTATGACGTTAAAGTTGTTGCAGAAGGTGAAGAAGATAAACTAAAACATTTCATTGAGCTAATAAAAATAAAGAGATTCCCGATTTTTGTTGAAGAAATGGAAGTCGAATGGAGCAAAGCTGCCAAAGAATTCAGCTATTTTGAAATAAGAAGAGGAGAATGGCAGGAGGAACTAATTGAAAGACTCGATACGGCAGGAAGATTGCTTTACAGAAGTGTTGAACTCTCAGAAAAATCTGTTCAACTTGGAGAAAAATCTGTTCAACTTGGAGAAAAATCTGTTCAACTTGGAGAAAAATCTGTTCAACTTGGAGAAAAATCTGTTCAACTTGGAGAAGAAACCTTAAAGGCAATAAGAGAAGAATCAGAAAAGACGAGAACTGTCTTGGGAGATAAAATAGATTCAGCAAAGGATGAGATAGCAGAGAAGATAGACTCTGTCAGAGAAGCAGTAAAAGAGGAGTCAGAGAAAACAAGAGAAGAAATAAGAATGCTTCGGTTTGATTTGAAAGAATATATTGAAACTAATATGAAAGAAATCCATTCAAAGATTTCAGAAATTGAAAGAGCACTGAAGAAAGCTGGTATAATGTGATTTGGTTTTGTTGAGAATTTTTATTTTGATTTAGACAATTTTATTTTAGAATAACTTCTCATATTGCCAAGTAAATGGATAAATTGATGCTTTAATTTTGAGATAAGATATTCAATACAGTGGTCAGAAATAAGAGACAGTAAAAGATTTATTGACTGTAAGTAACTCAATGCAATGAAGGTTGTTATTTCATTAGGTGGCTCAATTCTGATGAGTGATTTCGATTCTGAAAGAATAAAAGAGTACGCAAGGGTAATCGAAGAACTCGGTAAGAAAAGTAGAGTATATGTCATTGTCGGGGGCGGAAGTGTTGCAAGAGATTATATCAATCTTGTGAGAGAACTCGGGGCTGATGAAACAACTTGCGATTATGTTGGAATTGATATAACGAGGATTAACGCCTCGATATTGGCGTCTACAATGACCAGCGCACCCGGAAGAATCCCTGTTGATTTAAAAGATGCTCGAGAATTATCTCAATCACATAATGTTGTGGTAATGGGAGGCACATTCCCCGGACATACAACAGATGCCACCGCTGCTCTGCTATCAGAATATACTGGCGCAGATTTGCTTTTGATTGCCACATCAGTTGATGGGGTTTACTCTGCGGACCCGAAAAAAGACCCGAATGCTGTCAAACTCGAAAGAGTCTCCGCAAGCGAGCTTGTGAAGATTGTCTCAGGCAGCACTGCAGAAGCGGGAGGCAACAACGTGGTCGATTTACTTGCAGCAAAAATAATCGAAAGGAGTGGAATCAAAGCCCTTGTTTTTATGGGTTCTCCTGAGAATATCTTCAGAGCATTTAAAGGAGATGTTGATGGAATTGGAACGGTGATTGAGCCGTAATCAGAAGTGAGAGTATCCTTTAAACTCAATCCTCTTTTTTTCATCCTTCGTTTTAAGCCAAACGCCTTTTTCATTCACAACTTTTCCAATTTCAAATCCATGCGTGCATTCTTTTGAAGTGTAAACAAGCTCATAATCTCCTCCGGAATAGAGAAACAGGTCTAAAGCTTTCTCCTCATTAACGAATTCCGTCAGATGTTCTAAAGGCAGTAAACTCTTCTCAATTACAATGCCTTTACCACTCTTTTCCGAAATAAGATTCAGAGAGACTGCGAGGCTATCACTCACGTCTGTCATGGCACTCACATGTCCTGCTAGCTCAATACCCTCAAACACTCTCGGCTCAGGTGTAAAGAGCTTATCTGGAAATGTTAGTTCATCTCTGCTAAACCCTGAGAATAGCTGTTCGAGACTTAGCTGCGCCTTACCCAGAGAACCTGTAAGACAGACCCTTTCAGTCGCTATTGCACCACTTTGTTTGACATATCTTTCTGCAGTACCTATGGCAAAGCCAGAAATTGCAAGTTCATCCCCAGAGTCAATGTCTCCTCCGACTACCGAAACATCGTATCTATCTGCTATGTTTGCCATACCATTGAGAATTCCTTTGAAGAGTTTTTCTTCAGGTAGAGTTATTGTGAATAGAAAATAATGGGGTTTTCCACCACTTCCTGCTATATCACTCAGATTTACCGCGAGTGCCATATGGCCCATCTCTTCAGGCAGCATGCCTGGCGGAAAATCTGTCCTCTCATGAAGACTGTCTGCCGTGAGAAGTACGTTTTTATTGCCAATCCTGATGACAGCACAGTCGTCCTCACCTGCACCGGCAAGTACCTCTTCTTTCTTTGTCCTGAAAATCTCACTCGCAAGTTTTATCAGGTCAAATTCTCTCATCAACCCTCCATAAGACACAGTATTCTGCCAACCACATAATTGCTCGTATAACTGCTTTTACCGAGAGATACGGAGACAAATCCATGTTTCTTCAGGATTTTCAGCGTTTTTTTCCTGAATTCACCATGCGGAAATCCGCCTATGCAGACCACTGCCCCTTTCTTTATCGTTTCTTTAAGAAAGTCAATGTTTTTTTCCCCGGCTTCGCTCATCAAAATTACGTCACATCCGGTAGAAGACAGCAATTCATTCAGGTCGGACTCAACAATCTCAAGCAGTACATCATCATTTTTTATGACTTTTTTCTCAAATAAGTCCTCAATCAAACCCTTGAACCTGTTATAATTTCTCGGCAATCTTGCTCTGTTATTTATTCTTACAATCTCGTCATTTACTGTGTGAATGTAGATTTTGATACGTTCTGAAACAGGTGAATCAAGGACTGTAATCAGGCAGAAATGGATTATATCCGGTCTTCCTCTGTTCTTGCTATCCTGAAGCAATTTTATAGCAGAATGGTGAATCGAATCATCGAGAAGGATCTTTTCAGGGTTCCTCCCCCTCTTCTTAGCATCTTTTATAACGGATGGGTGATTGAGTATTTTATCCGGAATCCTCTCTACTGCTGAGTCAAGAAGAATGAGAGTGACCTTTGAACACATCTATTACCTTGAACTCAATATAACCCAAGTCTTTGATATTGTATCTTCCCACAACGTCCATTGGAATCTCCCAGTGGTGCGGGTGGTGGTGGTCGGATTCAAAGAAGAATTCTGCATCCGGTGCGGTCAGAACTCTCATTTTGGGGTCGTAACTCTTTATGAGTATGGCTTTGATCTCCTCTCCTCCTTTCAAGTCAAGCTGATTCATCACATCTTCCGGAGGTATTACAAAGCAGATATCACCCTCGTATCTTATTCTCTCGATGAGTCTCATATTCCTGCTAATTACATATCGAATATAATTTTTTCCATTTAGGATTGACCGCCTTAGCTGATGGTAAAATCAAATTTTTAACTTTAACATATCGCCAACCTTCAACTCAATCCTTTTTGTTCATAGTAATCACGGAATAAGACCTGTTTTTTAAGATTATCCGATTGTTCTATTACTTTCTTCGTCCCTGTTAATGCTGAATCTTTTAGATTATCATAATAATCCTCTACATCAATTACTTTAATTATATGAAGGAAATGATTAACTTTTTAAAGGGTTAATACAAAAAATTACTGCTGCTACTGTGCTAAATTTATGCACGGTTGTGCCGGTTGGAGAGGTGGAGTGCAATGTTCGAAGATGAATCTTATGGTAGGGTGATCTTTCGATTAACTGGAGCTAATAAAAAGTATGTCATGGAGATAATCTTCATAACATTTTTTATGTTTCTGTTTCTTGACTCTGCTGGTGCTGTTTTTCCAAGTGGGTTTAATGCTGATGGTGATCCCAGTGAATGGGGGGCAAGTGGTTTTCTTACTGGTGATTGGAGTGTTAATGATACATGGGTTCCCAACCCCGGTATACTGTTTATTGTTGAAGATAACTATAACCCCAAGCAAGGCGGATCATATACAGGTGTCCATATACAGGGAAATGGAAGTAACTATGTGTTTTACGATGAACCCATGAAGAAAAATTATCAGAATGACTGGGTATGGGAGCCATATGGTAAGGAGAAATATGATATTGAAGCAATGTATCTTACTCAAGACGATAATTATGTTTACTTTCTTGTTGTAACTTCACAAAATCCTGATGAAACATATGACACTAAAAAACCGGGAGATCTTAGAATTGATATTGACAAAACATTAAATTCAACAGATGATCATATATATGAACTCGGTGTAAAACTTGCTTCTACAACTGGCTTGACCCAATCACACCTCTATGAAGTTTCAGATTGGCATAGAACAACTACGACTAATTACGTACCTCAGAACTATCCGACTATTGTAGTAAGTGGAACAGATAAGGGTGCAATAGCAGGATTTGCTTATACTTCATGCGGTGATTGTAATTCAGGAACTGGAAGTGATAAAAGCAATCCAATATATATAATAGAACTCAAGATTTCAAAATCGGAGCTTGGACTGAGTTCAGGGAGTTATGCTAATCCAGAGGATTTTAGCTTGGTTACTGGATGCACAAATGAATCAATAAGAATTACCGATGTATTCCCACCCTCATCTATATCCAATCTACAGAATACAACATACTTTTCGAGATTTATCAACTGGACATGGACTGATCCGTCCGATTCTGATTTCTCGCATGTTATGGTTTATCTGAACGGAGTTTTCCAGACAAACGTTTCTGCTGGCGTGCAGTATTATTTCGCAACAGGTCTGAATCCCGAAACAAGTTATGAGATCTCAACCCGTACTGTAGATACATCAGGAAATATCAATCAGACATGGGTGAATCATACTGCAACAACCGCTCCACTTCCAGATGAGGTCTGGGTTGATGATGACTGGGCTGGTTCAAATCTCGGTGATGAAGTTGAAACTGGAAAATATTTTGGCTACAATGCCTTCGATGTCATTCAGGATGGAGTGGATAATGTAAGTATTGGTGGAACAGTTCACGTAAGGGCAGGCATTTACTACGAAATGGTAACTGTGGATAAGAGCTTAACTTTGTTAGGAGCACAGGCTGATGTTGACCCGAGACCAAGTCAGGGTGGAAGAACAGGCTCAGAATCAGTAATAGACGGGTTTGCTACCTATCAAAGTGTCATAATCATTGATGCAGATAATGTTGTCGTCAATGGTTTTGAAATCACAAATGCAACTGGAGACATGATAAAACAGAGCAATTCCCATTCTGATACGATTGTAAAATACAATTACATTCATGACAGCGCATCTCCGGGAGATGATGGAGTGCAGTTGAAGCACTGCATAAACTGTATTATTGAGTACAATTACTTTGAGAATATACTCCAGGATGGAGCAAACATAGCGTCTGACTCTTACAATGGTTCAATCAGGTATAATGAAATAAATGGATCTTACTCTGAGAATGCAGCCATTTTCACGTACAGATCAACCAATATTGATGTCATCGGGAATCTTGTTTACAATGTTTATGTAAATGATGGAATCAAGATTGGAGATTATCGCTATGACGATTGGAATTATGGAGGAGTTGTTAGAGATAATGTTGTTCATGATGGAGTTGAAGATGGTATAACCATTTACGCTTCAAATGTTACAGTTGAGTTCAATGAGATATACAATTGCTACAGCCAGAATGGAGCATTGCATCTGTACAATGCAACCAATACATGGATTAAGTGCAATAAAATACACGATAACAGGGCTAATGGAACCTTAATTGAGGATTCTCAAAATGTTACTTTAATTAATAACGATATATACAACAACTATAATAGCAGTTTCACCACTGCCGGAATCTGGACTGTAGGAGATGTTAGAGAGTTCAGCGCTAACTACAACAACATCTACAACAACTCCGACTACGGATTCTACAATGGTAACTCTTCTCTGATAGTAAATGCAGAAAACAACTGGTGGGGAGATGCAAGCGGTCCTTATCATGCTACTTCCAATCCAAGCGGTTTAGGTAATGCTGTTAGTGATTATGTTGATTTTGATCCCTGGTTGAGTTCTGAGGTTGTTGCTTGTGTTGTACCATCAATAACCCGTTATTGGACTGTTGGTGTTGGTGGGGATGACTGGTCGAGTAGTGCGAAATTTCAGAATACAACTGAAATAAACGGAAGTGCTCAACTTAAAAAAGAAGTTGATGATTACATGAGTTTCTGGAGATTAGATGAAGGTTCAGGAACAACAGCATATGATGAAGCAGGTAATTTTGATGGAGCTTTGCAAAGTGACTGGGTCTCGGGTAAGTATGGAAATGCTTTGAATTTTGATGGAATTAAAGGGTATGTTGATGTAGAAGATGTAGGATCTTGGGAGAATGCATTCACAATTG
>MTMJ01000051.1 GCA_002010045.1 Archaeoglobus sp. JdFR-22
TGGCTATGTATCTTTTTGTAGGGAGTTATATGGGTTTGTTATTTAGAGTATTGAGATGTTAGAATTGGTATTTTGTTGGTAATTTTGTAAGCACCCTAAAAGGTATTGACGCAAGAAATCTGAAAATCCTGTCAACAGAAGTAATCAAACGGAGAGTACGAAGTGGGTACAGGATAAGATAATATGCCTTTTCTCAACGGTACACCTGTATTGGAAGTTGTGCTGGAGAACCCATTTATGTCCAGAAGATTTCCTGACAATGGCGTATTGCTTGCTGTTTTTGACACGGGGTATGAAGGTTTTGCTCTTATACCCGGGGATATATTTGAGAGTCTCAATCTGAACGAGTTGAGTTTGCACCGGAGAGAATTAATACTGCCAGATGGTACTAAGGTTCAATCAACAGGAGTTTACGGTAAGGTCATAGCTCAAGATGGTTTCTCACGCGATGGATTCATAGAGACGGCCGAAGGCATAGATGAAGTAGTTCTGGGAACAGGTTTTGCTACGGGATTAAAGCTTACACTGGACTACTGCTTGAAAAGGTTTAAAATAGAATTATGTTAAAAAATGCTACTTATTTCATCAGAACTGCGTTGATAATTCCTTCCTGACTCGGTCTGCTTGTGACTCTTGCTTTCCCGACTGAAGTCTCGATAATTGCACCTTTGGTTACAACATTCCGTCTTGCATAGTGAACATGAGCAGGATTCTCAAGAACATTTGTTATTTCTGCCTTAACAACTTTTTTTTCTGACGGGATGTAAATATTGGCAAATTGTTCTCTGAATAACTTAACTTTAAATCCTCCACCTCTTGTCTTCTTTTTCTTTATTTTTCTTTCACCAATAAGAGTTTCTACCTGATTTCCACCGATTTCAAATTTTCTTTTCTTCCTTGCCCTTCTGAGAAGCTTTCCTGTATATGTTCTTCTACTTCCTCCCTGCCAAAGCATGAGTATCACCTTCTTTTATTATGTTAGTCAGTGAACCTGACGATTCTATTCTTAATCAACCTCAATTTAAATACTTTTTGAACCCTATCAGGTATTTTACAGATTGTACTGAGATAGCAGTATTTAGTTCAGATAATTCCAGCCTCTTCAAGCAATTTATTGTCATCAAGCAGCTCCAAACCGCCATCGGCAATAATCTTTTTCTCCATTCCCAGAATTACAACTCTATCAGCAAGTTTATCGATAAAATCAAGTTCATGGGTTGCAATTACAAGAGTAGTTTTGATATCCTCAATCATCTCGATAATTTTTCTTCTCGTCTTCCCGTCTATGTTGGCAGTTGGCTCGTCAAGAAGCAGAATTTTTGGTTCCATCATGAGAACACATGCTAATGCTACCTTCTTCTTTTCCCCTCCACTCAATCTGAAAGGTGGTTTCTCAAAGAACTTTTCAATTCCAAATATACTGGCATAACGCTCTGCAATATCAATTGCCTCATCTTCATCTATTTCAAGCTGTGCAGGAGTGTAGAGTAGTTCATCTTTCACGGTCGGATTGAAGAGAAAGTCATCCGGATTCTGGAAAAGAATGCCTATGTTTCTTCTGAAAAACTTTGAATTGCTTTTATCTATCTTTTTTCCAAGAATCTCAATGCTCCCGCTCTCAGGCTTTATCAGACCGGAGAATAGCAGCAATAGAGTGGACTTGCCGCTCCCATTAGAACCGACGAGCGCGATTCTCTCTCCCTTTTCGATTTCAATTGTTGCATTTGATAAGCCTACAGTACCGTCAGGGTAGGTATATGAAGCATCCTTAGCAATTAATGCCATCATGGAGATTCCTCTAAGTTTCTTCAGTTAGCCAGTTCAGGCTGTATATTTTGAACGATTTATTGACTTATAACACTTTTTAACATCTGGTACTTTTGCAGGATTGTGGATTTATATCCACAAATATGTTATCAATGTAGATGCTGTTAGCAGTATGAAGGCGACATCGGGTATCCTGATTCTCAAACCCTCTGAGTAAACTTTTGTTTTGTCATTGTAGCCACGGGCAACTGTTGCTAAATGGACTCGTTCAGCTTTCTCGTAAGCTCGTGTGAAGAAATAGCCTACCGACCTTCCACCATTGTGCCACATCTGTGAGAAACTCTCGTTTTTTATTTTCCTGCTCTCTCTTGCAATGAGAATCCTGTAAAGCTCGCTGAACATTAAATGAATGTTATGATATGTCGTTGATATAACCGTAATCAGAATCTCGGGAACCCTGAAGAAACGCAATGCCGTTATCACATCCTTGAATCTTGTGGATATCATAAAAAGCGTCAGAAACGAGACTGCAAGAAACACTCTGAAAGAAAAAGTCAGAATATAACCAAAATTGCCTGCAAAAATGTAGGGGGATAGTACCACAATTGAAAAAGCTGGAATCATCCATACTCTTTCCGTATAAACTCTTAATGGAATTCTTGAAACGGAAATCAGGACTGCGAGAACAAAAAAAAGTAAAATAAGTTTTTGAGGATTGAATGTGGATACAGCAGCAATAACAAACGCAAATAACCCCGGCATCTTGATTCTGACATCCACATTCTGCAGAAATTTACCATCAACTATCTCGTAGCTGAAAAAATTTTGAAAGAATGAAGCTGCTTCTTTTGCTGTCTTCTCAAGAATCTCCATTACCTGAGCCCCTTTCCAATTGCCAAAGCAACCGCTAACGTAATCACTGTTCCAACAATTCCTGAAATCAGAGTTCCTGAATGCGGGTCTAAACCGGGAACAGAGTAGTCGGGCAATATTCCTGAATAATCCTGATTCTCTTCTGCTCCAAGTTCTTCAGCAGCGTTCTCGAGCGGTTCTGAGTAACCTACCATGTCTGCAGCATAGGCAAAAAGTGGAGACAGGAGTATCATAACTCCGATGGCAATCCACACCTTCTTCATGCTCCAACACCCTCCTCAAGTATGTCCGGTCTTGATGATGCAACATAGCTAACAGAAGCGGATGTTACTACACCCTCGACGATCCCGAGAAGAGCATGCCAGATTCCCATTACAGGTATTGTTATTGACAAGCCGTAGAGGAAGCCATGTGAGATTCCGAGTTCAAAACCCGCAAACACTGCTGCAAGTGTGATTCCCAGCCATCCTGCCACCATTGCTGCAATTGAGACGCTGAATTTACTGGCAATCAGTCGGTAAGTATAATAGCCTACAAAAACATCCACAACAGCCATGTTAAATGCATTTGCCCCCAGTGCGGTGATACCACCATCTCCAAAAACCAATCCCTGCACAACCAGAACCGAGGTCATGGCGAGACATCCGGCAAATGGACCGAGCAGGATTCCAGCTAAAGCCCCTCCAACAAAATGTGCTGAAGTGCCGCCTGGAATGGGCCAGTTTAGCATCTGGGCAGCAAATATTGCTGCTGCTACAATACCCATGAGCGGGATTTTACTTTCATCAAGCTCTTTTCTGACTTTGTATGCTGAATAGCCCACAAAGACTATTAACAGCACGTAAAATATGGCAGCTATTTCAAGGTCTAAAAATCCATCAGGTATATGCACTTAACCACCTCCATACCGGATACGACATATTTATCATTTTCTTACTAATTTTTATTTTAGTAATACTGGTTAATAATAGTTTCGGTTATTTTGTGAATGATTGGAAAACAATAACGATAACTTAGGTTTTTTCTAAATTATCTTTCTGAATTAAATTTCTTAACTAAATTTCGAAATAGTGGAAAAAATGAAAAATATTAAATAAAAGGCTAAAAAGATTTAGATTTCTGAAGGGTGGTTATAGGATGGTCTCTTTCCGTGAGAAAATAAAATTAAGATTTGTTTGCTTTTCTGTTCTTTGTATAATAGCAATTGCTTTAATTGGTGGAATTGCTGAAGGACAAAAAGAGGATAAAAGCGACCACGAGAGTGAACATAACAATGCTGGATTTCAAGAAGAGTTTAAAAAATTGTATAAATCCACTATGATTCTGAAATTTGAAAATCCTAAAAATAGAAAGCTATCTTCCAATTTAATTAACAGAATTTCAAGCGCAGAACCTGAAGAAGAGATTCCCGTTATAATAATGTTTAAAAGAGCTGATAAAACAAAGTATGCCAAGATAACTACACAGAATGCAGTCATCTCATCTGTTAAATCATTTAATGGTGAAGTCAAATATAAATACAGACTGATTGATGCTATTTCTGCAAAAATTCCTGCTGAAAAAATCGCCGAACTCGCAAAGTCTCCTCTCATCGATAAAATATGGTATGATGAAGTTTACCATTTGCCACCAATTACAGAGACGAATGAGAGCATCAATCTGGATGTAAGCACAAAAGCAATTGGAGCGGATTATGCATGGAATACTTTAGGTTACACCGGAGCAGGAATAACCGTTGCTGTTCTCGATTCTGGGATAGACTATACCCATCCCGACCTTGGGGGTTGTTTTGGGACAGGATGTAGAGTTAAGAGTGGATATGACTTCTACAACGAAGATTCAAACCCTATGGATGATGATGGCCATGGTACGCACGTTGCTGGTATAATTGGTGCAAATGGAGTGATTAAAGGTGTTGCGCCTGGGGTGGACTTTCTGGCAGTAAAAGTATGTGGAGAAGAAGGATGTCCTACAAGCCTTATAATTGCAGGAATAGACTGGGCAGTAGCTAATGGGGCAGATATAATAAGTATGTCACTCGGAGGACAACATCATCCAAATGATGAATTTTCATGGCTACATACAATAATTGCAGATGCAGCCGTGGATAGAGGAGTGGTTGTAGTAATTTCTGCTGGAAATGAGGGGCCAGGGACTGGTACTGTTGGTTCTCCTGCATCGGCAAAGAAAGTAATAACAGTTGGAGCTTCTGATGGCAGAGAAACCGCAGATATTTCGGATGATTATGTTGCTGACTTCAGTAGTAGAGGTCCTTCTGCTTTTGGAAGACTTGACCCGGAAGTTGTAGTTCCTGGTGTAGCTATCAACTCCACCGTTCCATCTGGTAATTGTAAGAACTGTGACCCAAGTGGATATAAATCTCTTCAAGGTACTTCAATGGCTGCCCCACATGTTTCTGGAGCGGTTGCTTTGCTACTTCAAAGTAACCCTTCTTTAACACCAGAAGAGGTTAGATCAAGGCTTATGCAAACTGCAAGTCCTTTAGCGTTATTGAAAGGAACTGTTTTGGAAACGATCCCATCTCCTTCTCCTTGGCCAGAGGGTTTAGCTTGGGAAGGAACATACTTATGGCTTGCAGATAACTATGAAGATGTACTCTATCAGATTGATGTTAATTCTTTAATAAGTTTACAGCTCTTTGAACAGGGTACAGGCATAATAAACATCACAAGAGCTCTTACTTATGATATAGGAGCAAAAATCAATGGTGGTGACCGTTGGGAAGAGAGTGTTATGCCCGGATTCACAACAGTCACCAACCTTACCCTGATAAATAAAAATTCTATAACTCCAGTTACCTTCACATTCGAATTTGAACCGATGAGGGATTCAGAGGGTGACAACTTCCTTTCAACATCCAATTTTGAATTATCAGAATATGTTTCAGTCCCACCTGATAGCAGTCGAACTGTAAAAATAACTTTTTCAGCCCCCTTTGACGCAAATCCTGCAATATACGGTACCACTCTACTCGTAAAGGGTAATAACTCTGAAGTGTTGAGAGTACCAATTGTGATTACAATTCCTCTTTTTGGTGAAGGAGTGATACGTGGAACGTTGGACGATGAGCTGAAAATCATAAACAACGAATTAGCTGAATGGGGGGATATGATATACTATAAGGTTAAATCTCACAATTGCACGTCCCTGACCGCAACATTGAGCTGGAGTGGTTCTGATGACCTTGATTTATATCTACTTGCACCAAATGGGGAGTTTGTAAATTTGTCAGCATCAACCTCCATCCCTGAAGTTGTTAATCTGCAGGAAATGGTATACGATGAATACTGGCTTGCAGTACATGCATTTGATCTGGTTGGAGATGCGAGTTATAATCTAAGTGTCTCGTACGGTTCTGAATTGGTAACTAATCCAGAATCATGGCAGGGAGATGTTCTGAAAGGTGAAATTAAGGAAATAACCTTTAAAATTGAGAATAACGAAATTCCCAAGTCAGATCTTCATCTTTCAGTTAAAAGAATGACTGAAGGGGGGAGCGATTTTGTTACTGGCACTGTTTCACCGGGTGGTGACTGGCAGGTGGTGTGGAAAGCCAGCACCAGTGGAATAGATATATCAGATGCACGTTATATGAATGTTACCCTTACATGGAGCAATCCGTCAAAAGATTTAGATATGTACTTGATGTATTTGAACAATTCTAATTGGGAAACAACGAGGTTTCACTCTTGGCACTGGAATAATCTTTTGGGAGAAGGTTTTGAGAAAATAGAGAATGCAGATATTAAGCATTATATAAAAGTTTATGACGATTTTGGAGTAGGTATATATAACTGGGCATCATCATCTGCATCTTATAACCTTGCAATTGATTTTAAAGATATGGCAGACTGGAGCAGTGCAAGTTTGGATACAGTAGCGATTAATCTGGAGGCTTACGAGGCAAAAGAGGTTAATGTTAAAATTAATACTTCAGATTTGCCTGTTGGGGTATATGACTCAATTTTCGTAATTCAGAAAGATGAAAAGGAATATGTCCGGGTTCCAATCAGGTTAAATGTAATAGTTGAAAAACCAGAATTAACAACAATTGATATTATTCCAGATAAAGCTTTATTGAGTGTCGGAGACATTATTCAGTTCATAGCAAAGGGATATGACCAGTATGGAAGCAAGATGGAGGGAGTTACTTTTAACTGGTCAAGCAGTAATGAGACTGTTGGGATTATCAATGAATCTGGAGTTTTTGAAGCAATAAAAGCTGGGAAAACTGTAATTTATGCTACTTCAGGAAAGGTTACCGGGAGTGCAAATGTTACAGTGAGAAAAATGTGGGTTTACGTTCCAGACGACTATTCCGAAATACAGAAGGCTATTGATGCAGCAGATACAAAGACTGTAATTGTAAGAGACGGAATTTATACTGAAAACATAAAAATCAACAAATCTGTAACAGTAAAATCAGAAAATGGTTCTGCAAGTTGTGTAATTCAGGCTGAAAACCCGTATGAGGATGTCATCAATATTACAGCAGACTATGTTAACATTTCTGGATTCACCATAAAGGGTGCGGTTGAGAACACAAAAGCCGGAATAAATGTCCTCAGAGCCAATAACTGCAACATCTCAAATAATAATGTCTCAAATAATTTTTTCGGGATTCACGTTCGGTATTCAGGTAACAACATCCTACGGAATAATTCAATGGGGAATAATACCTACAACTTCGGAGTATTCGGACTGGATAAGGTGAACTACCTGCAAAATGTGGATACATCCAATACCGTTGATGGAAAACCAGTGTATTATCTCGTAAATGTTTCTGACCTTGTTTTCAACCCTACCAACGCAGGATATGTTGCAGTTGTCAATGGGTATAATCTAACCGTCAAAGATTTGATTTTAAGCGGCAATAGAGACGGAGTAATTCTTGTAAATACTCGTAACTCTCTTGTAGAGAACATAACTGCAACAGACAGCTGGCACGGAATATTTCTAACATATTCTGAAGAAAATACTATTACAGGAAATAATGTCTCAAATAACAGATGGGGAATTGCTTTATTAAATTCTACCAGCAATGTTATTGCCGATAACAGATTAGAAAACAATACAGGCTTTGACCTTGAGAGTGGCTATCCCCCAAGCTCAGGAATCATTTTATCCGGCTCTGGCAATACTCTGAGTGACAATAACGTCTCCAAAAACTTTGTCGGAATCAGTTTTCTTAGTAAAATACTGAGTATGAATATAACGACGATGGGCAATGTCCTGATAAATAATAACATGAGTAACAACATACATGGCATTTATATTTCAAATTCCAGCAGTAACAGAATTTATCTCAATAATTTTGTGAATACAGATAATGTATATTCGTCAAATTCAACTAATATCTGGAATTCAACCTATACAACCTATCAATTCAATAATTCAAGCTTTAAAGGCTTTCTTGGCAACTACTGGAGTTATTATGACGGAACAGATGCAGACGGAGACGGAATCGGTGATTCACCTTATAATATATCCTCAGATAAAGATTACCACCCATTAATCGAACCATTTGAGAGCTACAAGCTTCCCAGAACCTATAATATTACAGGGAATATCTATTACGAAGGTGATAAAAATGGGGAGATTCGGGTTATGGCATTCGCAGAAATGCCTGCCGTAAATGTATCGCCATTGTCAACACTTACAATACCGTCACTTGGGGAATTTGTATTTGAACTTCCGAACGGAACTTACTATCTGAAAGCCTATATGGATATCAATTCAAATAATGAGAGAGATATCAACGAACCAGCAGGATATGCAGTGAACAGAAGTTTTGACGAGGAACCCGGTGCGATTGATATTAATGGAAGTGATGTGAGTGGGATTGATATTACTCTTTTCGAGGATGAATCGCCTCCAGTGACATCTCTGAATATTTCATCGATCTATACTACCCTGAACTTCAACGGAACAGGTTACGAACCAAATTCCACGATGATATCTTTTGAGATAGAGGATAATACTCTTATTGAGAATGCCACACTTGAAATCACCAATGACAATGTAACAAGTTATTATTACGAAATCGACAACAGAAGCTACAGCAATTTTACTGAATTTTATCTTGAAGAACCAGATACTTTTACAGCAAGATTGAGTTCTTTTGATGTCTGGGGCAATTACAACTTCACTGAAGTTTTATTCTATGGACTTGGCAGAAATCTGACAATTATTGAAAATATTACAGAAGTTAATCTGACTGTTGCTGAAAATGTAAGCATAGGACTGAAGGGGGAGAACGGAACGGCAAATCTGAGTTTTGAAGAGACAACTACCTGTGATATCTTTAACATAACTGAGATGGTAGCATACAGATTTCTCAATCTGAGCGGTAAAATCACCAATGTTTCTGTGCTGGAATTAAAAATCGAGTGCGGTGGTGTTGAACCAATCATATTTTTGTGGGATAAGAACAGATCAGAATGGACAAATATATCAGCCATGGGTTGTATTGATTCTCAGGACAATCTTCTCATTGTAAATATATCCAGATTGGCTGAAATGAGGGGTAAGAATCTATCGGATTTCTTGAGTGATCCGATACTGGCACTATCTATTGCTCCCGACCTAGTAGTTGGGAATATCAATGCACCTTCAAATATGATTTCTGGAAACAATTACGAAATTAAGGTTAAAATTGAGAATACAGGTAATCAGAATGCAGCATTCAATTTAACTCTTGAGGTAAATGGAGACGAGATTGGAAGAAGCCAGATTTCACTCGGAGCAGGAAATAACTATGGAGAGGTATTTAAATGGAAACCATCTGCCGGGACATATGAATTAACCGCAAAAGTTGACCCCGAGAACGCTGTCACTGAATTGAATGAGTCGAATAATGAGAGGAGAATAAGTGTTAAAGTTAATCAACCGCCTCAGGAAGAACAACCACGTCGAAGAGGTGGAGGAGGTGGAGGTGGCGGCATTATACTTGCTTTAACCTCAACTCCGACACCAACTGAAAAACCTACTGTTACTCCAACCACTCCTGTCATTCCAAGAACAATTTCAACCCCGGAACCAGCTCAAATAGAGACTCCTGCACAGCCAACTCCAACTCCAGCAAAGATACCAGAACCGGGTACACCAGCCACAGTATATATACTGTTGATTGCTTTAATTCTTGGGTCTTTAACAGCAGCGCTATACTTTGGCAGGAGGAAATAAGATACTTATTCAACAACTAAAATTTTTAATTTCGAAAAATTATTCAGTAACTTTGTTTCTGAACATAGTTTCTTAGTTATGTTTCATCCTAATATAAGTATAATTTCGGAAATTGCTATATAAGTTGGGGTTCTGGGATGATACTGTTTGAAGTTCAGGATGGAAAAAGAAGGTCAAGATTTGACATCATCATTGACATACTTAACGTCTCAGTCGACGGTGTCAATAAAACCAAGATTGTTTACGAGGCGAATCTGAACTTTAAACAGGCAAAGGAATACATAGATTTCCTTATTGAAGCTGAATTGATGGAAGAGAAGACACACAGAAATGCGAAAATCTATCAGACGACAGAGAGAGGTAAAGAACTGCTCAAGAATTTCAAGAAGATTATCGAAGAGGCGAACCTTTAGGTTAACTCTATTATCCTGTTCGTCATTCTTTATATTTTGCTGTTCTATTGTGTGCAGATGTTATTACATTAATTTAATCCTTGCAAAAAGCTTTCAATATGAAATAGTAACTTAGTTACTGAACATAGTTACTGAACTAAGTTTAGAAATTTAATTTAGAAATTTAATTTAGAAACTTTTTTTATAATCTTTGTTTCTTATCAAAATTTCCTCAAACTATAAATTTGATGAAAACTATTGTTGATTGCTTTTAGAGGAGGTATGTTAGATGAAAGCGGAAAATGTGAAAAAAAATATAGTTGAAATAGGGAAGTCAGTGACGCTAATAATTGCAGTGTTGATGCTGATGGCAAGTGTTGCAAGTGCTGCTACTGTTGGCTTGAGCAAAGAAACAAGTCCACCAGATCTCACAGTTAAGGCAGGAGACACAGTAACCTACCAGCTTGAAGTCTGTAATCCAAGTGATGAGTTCAGTATGACTCTGGACAGGATATGGGATGAATATCCTGATGGTACTGAGGCTACTCTTGCTACCGATGTGGTGTTAGCCCCGGGTGAATGCTGGGCAGGGAATACAGACTACGACGTCAAGGGAACTGAACCTCTGACAAATGGAAAAATCGTCAATACTCTGAAGTGTATCGGGCAGAATGAGCTCGGCGACGACGTCAATGGTATGGTCACAAAATCAAACAGGCTCATAGTTCCAGAGAAACCTGTTGCGAAATTTGTGTACAATCTGCCGTGCGAGAGCAGAACTGTCTCATTTGATGCATCATCAAGCTACGACCCGGATGGTACAATTATGAGCTATGACTGGGACTTTGGTGATGGAAATGCTGGTTCAGGAGTTGCAGTATCTCATACTTACGCAGCGGATGGAACGTACTCCGTCACACTGACTGTCTGTGATAACGATGGAGAATGCGATACTGAAACAAAGAACGTTGTCGTGTCGTGGAGACCTTGCGATGTTTGTAAGTTGAGATTATATGGAACATTTGATAAGGGCGCAGGAGATCTCAATGTAATTGATCCTGACACAGGTTTACAGCCTGAAAACAAGCCATATACTGATCCGAATGGACCATTCTTCCCTCAGCATGCACAATCACCAAGGAAGGACTTCATCACATTCAATCCAGCAATAATGGATCACAATCAGGGCTATCCTGAGCTGAGCTATACAACATGCGGTGATGACCTTGACGTGCAGAGAGAGGGTGAGAAAGTATTCAAGAGAATGTGGTATGAGAAAGAATGGTTCAAGGATCATGATGGAGATGGATGCTGGGATGTCGTGATTGAGGATGCAGCAGGAGATTACGTTACGACTGTAGAGATATGCAACATGGACGACTGGAATGAGATAATTCATCCACATCTTGCTATGGGACATAGCGTTAGAGTTGCAAACAATGACCCAAGCATTGGCGACATTTATGGGCCTGCAGTGGTTCAGGAATTCACATACATGGCTGTTGAAGTCCTGACCGATGATCCGTATGACCCGGACAAGCCTTTTGCGAATATGCCGATCATGGTTCGGACTGGAAGCAAAGTCCTGATACCCATGGCATCATGGAATCCGGGAGATGGTATTGATAGCTTTGATGCAGATGGCGATGGAGT
>MTMJ01000105.1 GCA_002010045.1 Archaeoglobus sp. JdFR-22
GTAGTTTTTACCAGCTAGCTCAGAGAATCAGTTTTGCGGAGAAGTGGGTTAAGGAATTTTTGAATTTTGGTTAAGTAAGTTATGTCAAATACTATAATTACGTGGTGAAGCCACGAAGGTTGCCTGCTGACCCGGAGAAACGTCAGAAAGGAGGTGGTGTAAATGAAAATGGTGTATATCGTAATGGGGTTGTTAGGCATAATGTTGCTGGCTGGCCCAGTCTCGGGAGAAGTGTTGGTTGAGCAGGATGTTAAGCCTGTCCCATGTAAAATAATTCTGTATGGAGGATATAAGGGAGAGTGGAGTTCTGATGATGGGACAAAGGCTGGAAAGCTCAAAGGTGTTTATGGAGTTATCAAGTGTGGAGACAGGAAGACCAATTTCTTCAGAGGAAAATGGATGTCTACTACAAGTACTGAAGTAAGACCGGGATTCATGTTCGGCACCTATGGAGATGGAAAATTCAAAGGATTCTGGACAAATGGTAACGTTAGAGGTTCTCTCAAAGGTGAATACGGAAGAGATGAGAGTGGTGACGGATACTTTAAAGGTATCTGGAGGACGGAAGATGGAAGCGTCAGAGGTCAGTTGAAGGGTATTTGGATGCCCTTCACGGTAGATAATCTTCCGAAAATTCCGCCATCAGGAGGGTTTTAAGTAATATCAGTATGCAGGGCAGCAGGCAACAGATATTATTTTATTTTGGATATCAAGAATACTATAGTAGAGTTTTTCCAACTCTTGCAAAAAGTTTAGGGTTTTTTGAGAGAATTTTTAGGATTTTCGGCAAAATTTTAAGCATTGATGAGGGGGAATCCATGTGGAGATTTTTTACAATTTCACCTATTTGCTCTTCTCTGCCAACTTTTACGAGCATATTATAATCCTCGTCTGAGAGTGTTGAATAGAGGTGATGAATTTTCTCACCAATTCTGTATTCTAAACCCATCTTTTTCATATAAGCCTCTCTGTAAGCATTCAGGTCAGGAAAAGCCATTCCGAGAATTTCAGCAGCGACAAGATGATAATATAATCCTCCACCGGTGTATGGCTTAACCATGCCGGCTGAATCCCCGATAAGCGCAACATTACCCTTTACGAAATTGACAATACCGATTGGTATAACCCCGGCGTTCAGTTCAAGTAATTTTCTCTTCTTTACCCTCCTGCTCACTGAAGGATGCTTCTCAAGAATGTTATTGAGGTAGTGGAGCGAATCTTCCCTGCTTACCACACCAATTCTTGCAGTCTCCTCATCAACAGGTACAGCGTAACCGAAGAACGAATCGGAATACCTTCGACCGAAATAAAGTTCCACCATTTCTGAATCAATTGCCTCGAAACCACACTCAAACTGTAATGCTGAGAAGAACTCAGGCTTTCTAAACCCGAAAGTTCTTGCAACTGATGAGGAGGCACCATCTGCTCCAATCAGGATATTATATTCCACAGTAAAAGCTCCTTCCGGTGATTTGAGTAAAGCTATATTCCCCTCAGCATGTTTAAAGGTTGTCTTCAATCTCACCTCTGCATATTTCGCAGCTCTTTTCAGAAGCTCTGAGTCAAGCACTTTTCTTTCAATAACCACAGCTTTGCTGTCCCCTATCATCTCAAGATAATTACCGTCAGGTGAGAAGAAGAAAGCCCCTTTTATATCGTTGAGGTAACATCTGTCAGAAACAAACTCTCTCAGCTTTGTGTAGCAGCTCTCACTGATAAGTCCGGCACACTGGACAGGGAAGCCAGCTGATTGATGTTCCTCCACTACTGTTACATCATGTTCCTTACCAATATAAATTGCAGAAAGGCTTCCTGCGGGACCTCCTCCAGCTATCAGCACGTTCACATAGCCAGTCATACATAGGGTATTTAATTCATGATGGTTTGATTGATTTGTAAGAATTCCAGATATAACAAAATTTAATAGATTGATAAATAACAGTGTGAATGGGTGTAATAATGAAGAAGAGGACATTTTACGAGAACGTTTATGAGCATTTCAATGTTGCAGCAAATGTATTAAAGCTTTCAGACACTGAAAAAGAGATTTTATCGACTCCAGACAAAATTCTGTCCGCAAATCTCAAATTAAAGATGGACGACAATTTAATCAGAATTTTCCCTGCATACAGGGTTCAGCACAATAATTCAAGAGGTCCTTATAAAGGTGGAATCAGGTACTATCCTGAACTCAGCCTCACTGAGATAAAATCACTTGCGATGTTGATGAGTTTCAAGTGTGCTCTCCTTGAGCTGCCATTTGGAGGAGGGAAAGGAGGAATTGAGGTAAATCCCAAGGTATTATCAAGAAGAGAGCTGGAAGAACTGAGTCGAGCTTACATAAGGGCATTTCACTGTGATATTGGTCCTGATAGAGACATACCTGCGCCTGATGTTTACACAAATGAAACCATAATGGACTGGATGGAGAATGAATACAGCAAAATTGCAGGTAGGGAAACGCCTGCAGCAATAACGGGAAAGTCTGTTCAGAACAATGGTATACCGGGCAGAGTAGATGCGACCGCAAGAGGTGCTTATTATATTATCAGGAGGCTGATTAACCACATCGATTCTGACGGCAGGCTCAGGGTTGCAATACAGGGATTCGGGAATGCAGGTTATAACATTGCTAAATTGCTTGAAAATGACAAAAAATTTATTGTTGTGAGCGTGAGCGACTCGAAAGGAGCGATATACAGTGAAAATGGTTTGAATGCAGACTCCATAATGCAGCACAAAAAAGTAGAAGGTCTGATAGCTGGAATGTATTGTCCCGGTTCTGTCTGTCAGAGGGAAGAACATATGCACATAACGAATGACGAACTTCTCAGGCTTGACGTGGATATAATAATACCTGCTGCAATGGAGGGACAGATTAATAGAGATAACGCGTCGAAAATTAAGGCAAAGATTATTGCAGAGGTCGCCAATGGTGCTATAACTTATGAAGCGGAAAAAATTATCAACAATAAGGGAATAGTCGTTGCTCCCGATATATTGACAAATGCTGGAGGTGTTACAGTCAGCTACTTCGAGTGGTATCAGAATATGAACGATGAGAGATGGAACAGAGAGGAAGTTTACCGAAAACTCGAAGAGAAAATGAATTCTGCACTGGATGAGGTAGAGTATGTGAGCGAGGAATATAACGTCAGTATGAGGACTGCAGCTTATATCATTGCAACCAGGAGAATTCTTGCTTCTATGGATTCAGGAGATTAACATGTTCAGGATAGCAATAACAGGAAGACCGGGGATTGGAAAAACAACTCTGTGTCTGAAGGTATTTAACGCACTGAAGAATGGGAAGAATATTTCTGGATTCATTACAGAAGAGGTGAGGGAGAATAACATTAGAAAGGGTTTCAAGCTCATCAATCTTGCCACCGGTGAGGAAGGGTGGCTTGCTCACGTTAACAGCAAATCCGCAATCAGAGTTGGAAAGTATGGTGTTGAATTAACCTCCATTGAAAGATTCTCGAAGAATCTTGAGTGGGATGATTCTGAAATCATAATTATTGACGAAATAGGGCCAATGGAACTGAAAAGCAAGGAATTCATTAAAATGATTGAGATGATACTCCTCTCAGATAAATCGTGTCTCTTCACAATCCATCTGAAGTCAGGACATTTCCTTCTTAAAAAGGTAAGAAAAGAATTTGAGGTCTTAGTTATTGATGAGAAAAACAGAGACTCAATTGCTGATAAAATTGTGCAGCTTTTCACGGGCGAGAGAGGTGATTGCTGCTGAAAAAAGTCAGAGAGGGTAGAGCAGAGATAATTCTTGAAGATAATGTATTCTACAATCCGAGAATGAAATTCTGCAGAGATATGGATATCCTCATTTTTTCAAATCTTCAAAGCAGGGATTATCTCGATGCCCTTTCAGCAACGGGTATCAGGGGGCTAAGAGCTAAAATTGAGTCTGACTATGAAGTAATTTTTAACGATAAAAACTGGAAAGCCTACAACCTTATAAAGGAAAATCTGAAGTTGAATGGTATTGAAGCTGAAGTTCTCAGAGTGGATGCATCGTCTTTAATGCGACAGCGATTCTTCGGTCATGTCGACATAGACCCCTTTGGATCACCAGCAGAATTCATAGATTCAGCATGTCTGTCTGCTCAGAGGTATTTGAGTATTACAGCCACAGACACCGCTGCCCTCTGCGGAAGTGCGAAAATTTCAGGACTCAGGAAATATTCAGCCTGCGCAGTTAAAATTGACTGCTATCCGGAGATTGGTCTAAGAATGCTCATAGGTAAGATAGCAAGAGAGATAACAAAATACGATAAGGGGGTTGAGGTTCTGATTTCGTGGGCGAAAGAGCATTATTACCGTGTCCATCTGAGAATCAGGAAGTCTGTCTCTTTTGCGGGCAAACTCTACAGAAAAATTGGATACCTGTTTTACTGCACTGAGTGCGGCAGGAAGAAGTGGTCATCAATGCTCGATGCTGAAACTGGATCATGCAAATGTGGTGCATTCACCATCATGGGCCCTTTGTGGCTTGGAGAACTCGATAATAAACAGTTCACTGCCAGTTTAATCAAAAAAGCTGATGAAGAAAAATTCAATTTACTGCAGAGCATCCTCGATGAACTCGATACACCATTCCACTATGACATCCATCTTATTTCCAGGATTGTCAGAGTTTCGCCACCGAAGATTGATAGACTAAGTGAAATCATCAGAGAGAAGGGGTATTCTTTCTCCAGAACCCGATTCTCCGGCACTTCATTTAAAACTGATGCAGAAATGGAGGAGATTATTGATATGTTGAAGAGTTACCCCCAGTAGAACCAGCCAGCGGCAATCATTATAATTCCCCATACAATCCCTGCAATCATCATGTCCGTCTCTATTGGCTGCGTTCTCATCTTTTTAATAGCATATATTCCGTAAATCAGAGAAAGTATGCCAAAGAAGTATAACCAGATCGCTACATATTGTGTCAGGGACATAAGCTCAATGTGCACAAACTGGCTCGCATGCTCGGCAATGTTAGCATGACTACCTGTTTCTGCTACCACGTGTCCTGCAACCATTTATAACACCTGTTGAAAGTTAAATAATTCAGATATAAGTATTTCGTTTTCTTTCGACATACAATGTGACACTCTGCTGATTATCGGTTTTCCAGTGCTATCTTTAACTCCTTCAATTTCTCTTCGCAGAATGCAAAAATTTCCCTGCCCTCTTCTTTTGTTATTCTACCGCCTGCAATGTGTGAGCCAATACCCGGATACACTATGTAATCAAGTTCCCACCTGACCCTTTCGAAGGAGATTTCTTCCATCATCATTAAATCCTGAAACATCCTCTCCAGAGACTTCATCAGTTCCTCCTTTATATCCTGCATAACACCATTCTGCATGACGGGATTAAAATTTACCGAAAATTGAATAAGTCTGTGTTTCATATTTTTCACCATGTTAAAATTCAGGAAATTCTCTGAATTCTGCTTACTTCTCGAGAAGATATCCTCCACGCTTGAACTTGCCGCAAAAATCAGTGAATTCATAATCAGCATAGAGGATGATGAAGACCTCTATAATTCGGTTACTTTTTTAATGGGACGTGTTTATCCACCATGGGATGAAAGGGAGGTTGGAGTGGGAATTGGACTTATTTATGAGGCTTTGAGAATTGCAACAGGAAAATCAAGGGCTGAAACAGAAGATATTGTGAGAGACACAGGTGATATTGGCCTTGCAGCGGAAAGAGTGCTGAAAGACAAAAAGCAGACAAGTTTATTTGTTGAAGAACTCACAATCGATAGACTCAGGAGGGTTTTCGATTCAATGAGTTCGCTAACTGGTGAAAGAAGCCAGAAGAAAAAAATAAGATCCCTAATTGACCTGTACATCTCAGCATCACCTCTTGAATCAAGATACCTTACAAGACTCTTACTCGGTGAGATGAGACTTGGTGTTGGAGAGGGGATTATCCGCGATTCGATTGCGAGGGCGTGGAATATTAACAGCGGTGTGGTTGAGAGAGCTTACATGATAACAAACGATTTTGGCAGAGTTGCTGTCGTAGCAAAGAACGAGGGAGAGGAAGGTTTGAAGAAGTTGAAAATCAGGCTGCATATCCCCGTCAGGATGATGCTTGCACAGTTATCAGAAGGAATTGACAGAGCAATTCAGGAGATGGGAAAGGTGGCAGTCGAGTGGAAGTTTGATGGTTCAAGAGTTCAGGTACACTGGGGTGATGGAAAGTTAACCATTTTCTCGAGGAGACTTGAGAACGTTACAAAAGCACTGCCAGAAATTGCTGAAGATGTCAGGAAAAATGTGAGAGAAGATGTTATTCTTGACGGTGAAGTGGTCGCAATGAAAGATGGCAGGCCAATGCCCTTCCAGCACATACTTCGCAGGTTCAGAAGAAAACACGAAGTCAGCAAGATGGTCGAAAAGATTCCGATTATAGTTCAGTTTTTTGACATACTCTATGAAGACGGAAGAGAGACTATTGACCTGCCACTTGAAGAAAGAAGAAGGATTCTTGAATCTGCTGTAAAACCTTCGGAGAGAATTCGTATCGCAAAACACGTAATAACCTCGAATCCAGATGAGATTAATAAAATATATAATGAGGCTTTGAAGGCAGGTCATGAGGGTGCAATGCTCAAAAATCCCGTTTCTGCTTACACTCCCGGAAAACGAGGAAAGAACTGGTTAAAACTGAAGGCTGGAGTAGAAACCCTTGATTTAGTTGTGGTTGGAGGGGAATGGGGAGAGGGAAAGAGAAGCCACCTTATAAGTTCTTATGAGTTAGCCTGCTTTGATCAGGAAACAGGAAATCTGGTAAAGGTCGGTAAGGTTGCAACGGGCTTTACAGATGAACAGCTTGAGGAATTCACAGAGATGTTCAAACAAATCGTTGAATTCGAAGAAGGAAAAAAAATGACTTTTATGCCAAAAAATGTGTTTGAGGTGGGATATCAGGAGATTCAGAAAAGTCCGAAGTATGAGGGGGGGTATGCACTCCGTTTTCCCCGTTTTGTGAGACTGAGAGATGACAAGGACGTTGATGAAGCAGACACCCTTGAAAGAATTGCCAGTTTATATGAAGCACAGTCTAAGGATAGTAGAATCTGAAACAAAATGCAGATTAACTTTTTTCTTCACCTGACAAGTCTATAACCTTTTTCTCCCTCTCGGATGGAATAATCCTGATTTTTGCATCTGAAAAACTCAGTCTGAAAACCTCTCCTTCGAGCAGCCTGTCAAGGAGGACAGCAAGAGCAGCTACCTCACTGTGGGGTTGACTGCCAATCGCAATATTCAAATCGCACATTTGGTAAACTTCAGGAGGGACTTTCTCCGCTCCAACAACGATGAGCAGTCTGTCAGCCTTTTTGATGGCGTCAATTTTTTCAGTCAGAGACACACCATACATTGTCAGGTGAACTTTAAGACCATCAAAATTCTGTAAAATGTTTTTCCAGCTTTCATGCCCTATATAAAAATCCTTTCCACCCCACCTGTGGATGACTTCCTTCACATTCTCGAACAGCTTGGAGTCTTCAACATCAAAGTAAATTCCTTTTGCGCCGAATGCCCTTGCTGTTAAGGCGACGTGCATTGATACTCTTTTATCCCTCTGAGGTCTGTGACCAATTCTGAGAACGAATACCTCCATCCTACCACATACCCAATTCTGCAACCTCTCTTGCATGTGCTTTCATAATATCTGACCTCGTCAGTAATCCAATCAGTTTTTTCTCGTTCTGCCTGTCAACAACAGGAAGTCTGCCAATGTCGTGACTTACAAGTTTTCTAAGTGCATTCTCAAGGACGTCGTCAGCATACGTCACGATAATCTCTCTTGTCATAACATCCTCAACGAATGTCTCAGCCCTTTCTTCAACAGGAACTTTCTCTATGTCCTCAAAAGTGATTATACCTATCATCTCACTGTTCTCCACAACTGGATAACCAAGGTGTCCGCTTTCCTCAATCAATTTCATAACCTCGAGGACGGTATCCTTCGGAGAGACTGTGATAACATCATACTCCGGAACCATTGCTTCACTCACTTCAACCTCTTCAAGAACATCCACAAGCATCTCCGCTCTGTGAGCGGGACTGTCAGCCTTGGTATCAACCTGTTCAGTATAGATAGTACGGGAGCCGGTTATGATATAGGATGTTGCAACTGCTACCATTGAGGGAAAGAAGAGGGAATAATTACCTGTCATCTCACAAATCATAATCATGACGGCGATTGGTGCTTTCGAGACCCCTCCAAAAAGTGCAATCATTCCGACGGGTACAAAAGCAGGTATTATATCGGTTGTTATTATATATGGAAAGAAGTAGTGAAGAACAATACCAACACTTCCCCCGATCATCCCGCCTATAATAAGTCCCGGAGCAAATACACCACCGCTCCCCCCAGAACCGATTGTAAAAGAAGTGCTGAGGATTTTCGCAACGCCAATAACAAACATTACTTTGAGGGGTAGCATATTGAACATTGCAAGCTGGAGGAATCCGTATCCCATTCCGAGAATTCCAAGTCCTGCAATACCCCCTTCTTCAGGGATGATTTTCATCAGTAATATCGCCAGTAAGCCTGTTATCAGTGCTCCCAGAGCTGGTTTGAAGTATAAAGGTATTTTATTCTTTGTGAAAAAATTCGAAAACATTTCATGAACTCTATAAAAAATGAATATGTATGCAATACCAAAAATCCCGCAGATTAATCCACTTAAAGCGAAAAATGGTAGCTGAATGGGGTTGATATTCACATCCGGAAAAAGAAATGTTGGTTCATATCCGTTGTATGTACAGAATACGACATATCCAACAGTAGACGCCACAAAACCGGGCATGAGTGCATCAGTCTCAAAATCTCTTCTATACAGGATTTCAGAGGCGAGAATTGCCCCTCCCAGCGGAGCCTTAAAAATACTGCCTACGCCAGCACCTATGCCAACAGCGACGGCAATCCTCCTATCCCGAACGTTCAGTTTGAGTACTTTAGCCAGGAACGAACCAATCCCTGCCGAAATCTGGGCAGTTGGGCCCTCCCTTCCTGCACTCCCACCCGAGCCTATGATGAGAGCGGAGGCAATCATCTTGGTGAATGGAATTCTGGTCCTGATTTCGCCCCCGGCTTTGTGAAAGCTCGCTATAGCCGCATCTGTCCCATGTCCTTCAGCTTCGGGAGAAAGAGAATATACAATCAACCCGGAAACAAAACCTCCAAGTGTAATCACGACAATCAAAAATAACGGGTTTGCGGGTGGAATCCATTTCAGTGCTTCTTCAGGCGACAGTCCAGAATCTGGAGGGTGAAAACCGACTATTCCGGCAGATAAAAAACTTGTGGTAAATTCAAGAAGAGAGTAAAACGCAATTGCTCCCAAGCCTGCAGTTATGCCGAGAAGAACACCAATCAATATCCATTTTTGCAGAAATTCGAGCTCGGGTATCCTGAGAATGTTTCTTGGATTCATTTACCACCGAAGTTCTCCTTGCAATATATTATTTTAACTGATATGAAATAAAACTGGTAAGAAATAAAAAACCTGGGCCGGTCAATTATTAATAATTTACCAGGGTGGGGTGGTGAGTAGGATGAGTAAGGCACACTGCAAGGAGCTTCAGGAAGACCCCACAATAGCCCCCCTAATACCACCCTGGCATTGAATTGCAATAACCTCTTTCTAAATAAATTTTTTGTCAGATTTCAACTTTTAATTTTATAATTTAGTAAAGTTAATAATCTCAGAAATTTTTATCAAAATCGAATAATTTATTAAGAGTATCGTTACATTCATAATTAATGAATAATAAACAATTAAATGAAAAGAATAGGTTGAAAAATATAGAGTCAATTATCGGGGAAATAAAGTGTCCGAAAGATTTTGTTTGCTATAGGTCTGGGTTTAAAAATCTCTGTAAAGCAGAAGATATTGGTAGAAAATCTATTTTGAAGTGTCTGGAAGAGAATCCAGTAAAATGTGTTTTTGCCTTTCCGATTGGTCAGACCTACTTCTGTCAGTGCCCATTGAGGTTCTATATTGCAAGAGAACTGAAGAAATGAATATCTGATGTTTACTGCCAATGCACTCACAAAATTTTTTTGTATCTTTTTCTGATTTTAGAATAAAAATTAAATACCGACCTGAGTTTTATGGATGAGGTGAATTTCAATGGCAAAAAAACCCGCAAAAATGTTCAGAAGGCTTGAAAGACCATTCACGAGAAAGGATTATGTTGATGGTGTTCCCGGAATAAGGCTCAGACAGTTTGAGATGGGAAATAAAAAGGGTGTTTTTCCGGTAAAGCTAACTCTTGTTGCCAAAGAGGGGGTTCAGATCAGAGACAACGCCCTCGAGGCTGCAAGAATTGCCGCAAATAAGTATATTTCGAGGAGGGTAGGTTCAAGCAATTTTATGCTAAAAGTCAGGATATATCCGCATCAGATACTCAGAGAGCACAAAATGGCAGTTGGAGCTGGAGCTGACAGAATATCGCAGGGTATGAGGAAAGCATTTGGAAGACCCATTGGAAATGCGGCAAGAGCTCGTCCCGGCACAAAAATCATGTCACTTTGGTGCAGGCCTGAAGCATTTGAGTTTGGCAAGGATGCCCTCAGAAGAGCCTCACAGAAACTCCCGACACCCACAAAAATTGAGATTGAAGAAGGTGTGGAGTTGCTTAAGGGTAAAGTGTAGTTTTCTCTCTATTCTGCATTTTAGTTTTTTTTAGTTCTACAAAATTTTTCTGGTATGTTCTTAAGTAGGTTGGAGAAATTTTTCTGAATTAGTGTAAAATAACGAAATTTTTTTATGAACATTTATGCATTTTTATTTGATGTGGTAACATGAGAGAAGAAATACTCAAGCTTGTTAACCATGAGCCATGGATAGAGTGTGAAGAAAACAGAGCATACCTCAAATGGGGACATTACCCAAAAACGGAAGGTAAGCTTGACCCGCTTTGCATTAAAAGAGCTTTCGTAATTGATTTGAGTGGTGAGAAACCGGTAGTGGTTGGAAGCGATAAGGAATCTTCATCGAAAGGAGGTCTTTTTCTAGAATTTGAAGCTGATGAACTATATATGGTTGCTGTAGAACTCGACAAAGGCATATACTCAGTTACTGACGATAATAAATGGATTTTTGGAGATAGAAGAATTGCCGCAAATTATAATGTCAGAGAAACAAGGTGGCTTAAGGGATTTGCCAAAGCTTATGTTGGTAAAAGTGAAACAAAGCCATTTACAGCTGGATTTGAATTTGAAATAGTTCCTGAAGTTGTAAAATCGTTTAAAGCAGAAGACAAACTGAAAGTTCAGCTAATTTTTAGAGAGAAGGCTGTAAATGGTGTGTTGAATGTGGGTACAAAGGATGGTGTTGAAGAGATAACTGCAGATGGATTTGCTGAAGTTACGCTGAAAGAAGGTGTAAATCTCATGTTCGCAAGATACGTTGATGAAATGCCAACAGGAACTTACGATAAGAGGAATTTAACTTCCACACTCACTCTTTTTGTGAGGTGATTGAGTGAAGAAATTTGCAGTTTTTTATGCTATTGTTAATTAGGGTGCTTACAAAATTACCAACAAAATACCAATTCTAACATCTCAATACTCTAAATAACAAACCCATATAACTCCCTACAAAAAGATACATAGCCA
>MTMJ01000037.1 GCA_002010045.1 Archaeoglobus sp. JdFR-22
CAAGGCAGATGTACCAAAGAGATATCTCAAGAGGAGGGTTTATGTGATTGTTACAAAGTATGTGGTAGAAGAATGAGTCTGTGAATTTTGTCCCAAAACCTTTTAATCCCAATCATTTTAGAATTATCGAACAGAGAAAAGATATAATATTAGAATTTACGAGTAGTTTTGAGGTGAAATTATGGAAACACTGAGTAATTTGATTAAAGCCTTTATCGGTGAGAGTCAGGCAAGAAACAGGTACACTTTCTATGCTAAAATTGCGAAGAAAGAAGGCTATGAACAGATATCGGAGATTTTTACCGTAACTGCTGACAACGAGAGAGAACATGCCAAGAAACTCTTTGAAATGATTCAGGAACTGAAGGGAGAAACAGATGAGCTTGTGGTTGAGGCATTAGCTCCCCTAACGTATGGAGCTACCATAGACAATCTCAAGGCTGCAATAGCCGGAGAACACTACGAGAATTCGGAGATGTATCCAACTTTTGCCGATGTGGCTGAGAAAGAAGGTTATCCCCATATTGCTGAAAGATTGAGAGCAATTGGACAGGTGGAAGAGCACCATGAAGAAAGATACAGAAAACTGTTAATAACAGTCGAAAATGGAACGGTTTTCCAGAAAGAAGAACCTGTTTACTGGGTCTGTAGAAAATGTGGATACGTTCACTACGGGAGAGAACCTCCAGAAAAGTGCCCTTCCTGTGACCATGAGAAGAACTACTTTATGATAAAGTGTGAGGAATACTGAGGGGTATTACAATGGCAAAATACCAGTGTACGGTATGTGGATACGTTTACGATGAGGAAGAAGGCGATTCTGAGAGCAATGTTCCGCCGAATACACTGTGGGATGATTTGCCTGAAGAATGGGTTTGTCCGGTCTGCGGGGCGAAGAAAGAAGAATTTGAGTTACTTGAATAACTAATTTCCCTATTTTTTCAAAAAGACATATCTATGCAGAGGGCTGTTACGGATGGTGCAAGAACGCATTCATTTTTGAGGTTTGAAGGCTCTATTTCCTCAGTTTGAATGTCCATGCTGTACTCCCTTGCAAGTGCATCAATATTATTCAGCTTCATAATATTCACATTCTTCCGGATCCTTCAGGCAGTTCCATTCGACACATTGTCTGTAGTTTTTGCATTTTTTGCAGTCTTTCATTTGTTCTCACCTTTTGAAATAAAAAGAAAAAAATAATTTTCTTAAATCACTTCTACCGTTCCAGTAGATATTGCCTTTCCGCTTGGTTTGTGGATTATCTTGTATTCTATGACAGTATATTTATAGATGCCAATACCGTGTACAGCACCGACAGGTTTCCAGGATATCTGAGATCCGAATGAATCAATTCTACAGTTGTCCGCATGTAATTCAAACTTATCGCCGGGCTGTATGTATCCATCATTCGAGCCAATTTCTGTGATGTATGCAGATATGGTGGATGGTAAGCATGTCGTAGCACTATTTGCATCATCCTCTGATCTTACTGTAGTGTTTATCTGGTCAGCAAGGCTTATAGTATACTTGGTTGTTCTGCTCTGGAGTTGAATCTCAATATCATTTAAGCTAAATCCATCTCCACCAAGATGTTCAAACTCTAAACGATTGTCTGCCGAGAAATTAGCTGGATAGTCTGGTTGCCAGTTTGAAGTGTTTGCATCCTGAATGCTCTCAATAATAATTCTTGCAGCAATAGATGTTTGCGGGGTTTTTTGCTCATCAACCATAAGCCCGCCGCTGAATGAAGAGACCACAGCACCAAGCACTATCGTAACAACGAGCATCAGCATTACTCCAACCACTGGACTCACTGCTTTCTCATTGAGCTTCATTCCACCACCACCTCCTTATCGAGAATATACTTCCCGCTTGGTATGTGCATTATTTTGATCTCTACAGTGCTCCCTCTTCCAAATCCATATGTTGTGTTGCTTACATCGAATCCAAGGAGTGAACTCAGACCCTGTGAGCCGTAACTGGCACCGGTCTCCATTATGTCTCCAGTCATGAGCGTGAAGTTGCCGAACCACTTCTCCGGGTTGCTGGACGCATAACCACCCCTCATGTCATTTAAAAATGGTATTCGTATCTCTGTCCATCCAAAATCTGTCAGCGGAGAATCTTTATCGACAGAGTTTTTGATTACCGTTCCATTTGGAAGCGTATAGTATGTAATAATTCTGAGGTCTTTTGTGGGTAAAGGATCGCCGCTCAGATGCTCGAATATTGCGTATTTTACTGTATTACCTGTCATACTGCTGTATTCCTCTTTTATATGCACACTGATACTTGCTGCAGGAACTTTCTCTTCTTTCGATGCAATACTTCCACTGAAACTGCTCACAACAGCACCAAGTAATATTGTCACTACCAGCATTAACATTACTCCAACCACTGGACTCACTGCTTTCTCTTCCCTTTTAAATCCATCAAACATTTTTTCAACCTCCAATTTTTTTGTTGACAACTAAAGCAAACTTGATCTACTATATAAAATTATCCATTTTATCTGATTTCAAATCAAATAAATTTGATAATTGTCGAAGTAAGATTTTTATGTTATTATTATAACAATAACTATGGAAAAACTCGACTCCATATTCATGTCAGCATTCACAATAATTGCAGTTCTTTGCACTCTCGACATCCTGACAACAAACCATGTGATCTCCAACTCCATTGGCTATGAAAGCAATGAAGCTCTTGCAGCCGTGATAGGCAAGGAGTTTTACATGTTCAAATATTTCACAACACTTGCAATAGTTGCTGGCATTGCACACCTATGCAGAAAAAACAGAAATCTTGAGATTACAAGCTATACGACACTGATATCTTTTTATTCCATAATAGTCCTGAACAACATGGCGGTAATTTTTGCAAATACCGATTTGAATTTGAATTTACTTAAACTGTTTATAATCTTCGGATTCATGTTTATTCTATTCAATTTGTTAATTAATGCCAAGAAGAGAAAATTTAGAACACAATTCAGAAACTGATATCTGGTTTTTTTTAATGAACTCTGAGCAAAAAATTAAATACTATCGGGGTGATAGTTAGCTATCGGGGTGATAGTTACGTATTTTGATCCACGTCCCAAGAACAGAAAAGAGGATTTGTACAACCGGGAGAAAGAACTGCAAAAGCTTGAGAATGCATTGGCTAAAAAAATGCCTCTGATACTGGTTACAGGTATAAGAAGACTGGGGAAAACATCGCTGATACTTGTTGCCCTCAAAGACAGACCGAAAATAATTGTGGATTTGAGAGGAGTAACACCAAAATCCAGAGAAGGACTCTATAAAAGGATTGAGAGTGCTGTAAATGAATTTCTGTCATCAAATAAACCAATCTTCAATTCTATTAAAGACAGATTGAAGATTGTTAAGGGACTGCACATAATGGGCACTGGAATCAGCCTTTCTTGGAGTGAGAAACCTGTTGATTTAGCAGGGCTGTTTAAAAGTCTTGAAGAGTTTAATGTGGTTCTGGCATTTGATGAAGTACAGACACTGAGAGGTCCAATCGGAGTGGAGTTAGCAGAATTGATTGCACATCTTTTTGATTACACTGAGCTCAGTATAATCCTCTCAGGGTCTGAAGTGGGACTTCTTTACGATTTTGTTGGATCGGAGAATCCTAATTCGCCCTTATATGGCAGATACTTCGAAAGAATAGAGCTACAAAGATTTGATAAACAACAAAGTATCGATTTCTTGAAAAAAGGATTTGAGCAAATTGGTGCAGATTTTGAAGATGATATTCTGGAATACGCATGGGATATGCTCGATGGTATTGTTGGTTGGCTGGTTCACTTTGGAATAAAATATTCCGAAAGGGCATCAAAGCAATTGGTAGATGAGATTCTGGATGAAGCAAGCAAGCTTGCATCTGAGGAATTTAAAAACTTCCTTTCGAAGCATGTACCTGCTGAGAGCAGGTATCTGGCGGCAATGAAAGCTATAGCAATGAGGAAGAATACATGGTCTGCAATTAAGAGGTTTGTCGAAAAAGAAGAGAGAACAAGCATTCAGGATGCGGTAATAAGTAGAATTTTGAGAAACCTCTTAAACGCATCATTTATTGAGAAAAAAATTGATGGGAGGAATATTTACTACGAAATAGCTGATCCTGTCCTTAAGCACGGCATTATAAAGCTCAAAGGCTAGATATTCTAATGAAACAAAGTATGGTCTTAGTGAGATCAACGTTTTTTCAATTTTTCTAGCTGGTTGCACGCAAGAAGAGGAAGTAGCACCACAAACACCATCAAAGCTTTCAGGAGAGCTGACAATAGTTCCACAACTTTAACCAACTGGAAAGAGGTTGCTAAGAACAAGATTTTTAAATTCTTTGTTCAAGTTTTCTTGATGTTAATTAAAAAAATATTGAATATATTCTCATCTTTAAACGGGAAAGAAAATGCCAGCTTCAAAGATAAGAACTCAGAGGAACTGTTTGAAAAAATAAAGGAGATAGATTACTCCAACTACTTTGAATTCAGCCCATCAAAGATAATTGATGAATACTGGCTGAACGTACCCTTTTCAAAGGCTGTGATCCACGAAAGTGAGAAAGATATAGTTTACAGCCTGCTTGAACCCAGAATTAGCAGAGAGGAGTTCTTTATTCTTGAGAAAATTCACAGAGAAATCAGGGACAAGATAATACTTAAAGGAGAGGAGCTTAAGGACAAAGAAAAATTTCTCTTCAGACAATTTATTCTGAGCATTAAAAAATTCAATGGCATAAGCCTTGAATTTGTCGGCAAGCTCTGGTACCACATCTACAAAAACTTCATAGGCTATGAGGGAATCGATTCACTGCTTAAAGACCACTACATTGAAGATATTTCCTGCAATGGTTACAATCTACCCGTTTATGTCTTTCATAAAGCCTATGGCAGCATTCCGACAGACATAACCTACAGTGAAGAGGAACTCGATCACTTTGTTTTGAAGCTCTCGCAGAAAGCAAACTCTCAGGTGTCCTTGGAAAGACCTCTTGTAGATGCTGCCCTTCCATCAGGTGAAAGGATTCAGCTCACCTACAGAAATGTCGTCAGCACAAAAGGTTCTTCATTCACGATAAGAAAGTTCAGCGATGAACCCATCACACCTCTCGATCTGATCTCATGGAATACACTGAATGCCGAAATTATGGCTTTTTTATGGCTTGCGGTTGAGAACAGGATGAATATGCTGATAATAGGAGGGACTGCAAGCGGAAAAACAACAATGATGAACTCTATTTCTTTCTTCATCCCTTACAACTCAAAAATAGTATCTCTGGAAGATACAAGAGAAATCCAGCTGCCACACAAAAACTGGCTTCCCATGGTAACCAGAGATGGAATTGATCTGTTTGATCTGCTGAAAGCAGCACTGAGACAGAGACCAGAATATATACTGGTTGGAGAGATCAGGGGAAGGGAAGCTATCACACTTTTTCAGGCAATGAACACAGGTCATATCACTTATTCTACATTACATGCAGGCAGCATAGAATCTGCGATAAACAGACTGATTCATGAACCGATCAATGTTCCCATTGCAATGTTTGATTCACTTGACATGGTTATTACCTTGAGTCTTCAACAAAGGAAAGGAGTTGCTGTGAGAAGGATGCTTGCCCTTCATGAAATCTCACTGTCAGGTGAAAAAATAAAATTCAAACCGATTTTCAGGTGGGATAAGCAGAAAGACTGCTTCACAGCTGAAAAATCAGATATTTTCAAAAAAATTGAAGAGGGCATGGATGTGGATGTAGAACAGGAAATCAGAAGGAGAAGTGATTTTCTCAGAAAACTTGCAGAAAGAAGAGCACTCAAAATGCATGAGATTGTTAAAGAGCTAAACAACTACACATGATTCTCTATCTTTTGCTAAAAAAAGAAGAATTCAGAAAGATTCTGAGAGGTGCTATGCTGAGAGTTTCACCCGAAATCTATTCGATATGCTCGGTTTTATTCGCTTTAACCGGATTGCTCTTCGCTCTGATAATTTATTCATTTGTGAGCAATGTAATTCTTTTCACCTTACCCCTCCTCTTCTACCTTTTTTCCATCACCTACCCTTTCATCAGATTAAAATCAAGAAAAGCCAAGATCGACCTAAAACTGCCCCATGCCATAGTTTATATGCAGTCCTTAAGCAAGTCAATGCCCCTTTTTGAAATATTTAAGAGCATATTTCTTGAAAAAGAACTTTATGGTGAGGTTTCGGAGGAATTCGGATTCATAGTCAGAGATGTGGAGCTTTTTGGAGAAAATTTACTGAATGCGATAAAAAACCTTGCAGATTCAACGCCATCTGAAAATTTAAAGGAGCTTCTCGAAGGTTTGATCTTAGTTTTTGAAACAGGAAATTTTCAGGAATACTTCTCAACCAAGTCCAGCCATTTCAGGAATAAAGCAAAAAAACAGCTTGAAATACACCTGAAAACACTTGAAATACTTGCAGAAGTTTTTGTCGTGGTTTTTGTGGCTATGCCGGTATTTTTGATTGTGATGGTATCCACAATGGGGTTGATGGGTAAGGCAGTGAGTTATGAATACTTTATTTATCTCTACGTTTTCATACCCGTCGGTTCAATGCTTCTGATATATGTCATTGATCTGATGAATGTAAAAGAAGATTTATCTGTTACAAAGCTGGAAAGAAAAAAATTGTTCTACCCGGTATCAATAATTTCTGGATCCGGGGAATTTAAAAAAGTTGAGAAAAGGGAAATCAAGGAAATAATTTCTTTTCCTTTTAAGGCTGTTAAGAACAATTACTACAATGGAATTTACTTCAGTTTTCTTGCTTTTGCAATTTTCGCTCTTTTCTGGAATTTCAACAGACTGCAGATGAAATTTCCTGAAAGCTTTGTTTCACTCTCAATTATTTTTTCATGTATCCCTCTTCTCTTAGCTTTTGAATACAGAGCAAGATACGTAAGGAAGGTTGAGAAGGAAATTCCCGAGCTTTTAAGAGAGATACTAAACCTCAAAGACGTTGGTCTGACGCTGCAGGGTGTGATAAACATGCTGAAGGAATCAAAAATTGGAGTTTTAAGCAGAGAATTGAAGATGGTATCTGCAGACATTCACTTCGGTGCAACAGTCATTGATGCTCTCGTTGAATTCATAAACAGGACTGGAGTCTCGAGCATAAGGAGAGCTATCTCGCTGATCGTTAAAGCCAGCACTACAACGGAAAACCTGAGAGATATTCTTCTGACTTCGATTGAGGACTTTGAATATGAGCTGAGAATGAAGAGCGACAGATTTACCGCAGGTTTCGCATATCTTGTGGTTGTCTATGTTTCTTTCTTCACCTTCCTCTACACAGCCTATGTCATGCATTCATCATTTCTTGCAGCCCTGCCAACTGAAGTTAATTTAGATCTCAGCCTGATATACAGAACTTCTCTGATTTTAGCATTATTTTCGGGAATAATTGCCGGGCAGATGGAGAAAGGAAGCATACTTAACGGTTTAAAACATATATGCATCTTTGTCTCAGCATCGTTTATCCTTTTCGAATACGTTATGGGTGGTAGCCTGTGAACGATGATGCAGTCTCTGGAATAATAGGGGAGATGCTCCTGCTCTGCATAGTTGTTGTTCTCGCAGCTGTTCTTTCAGCAAACATAAACAGCTTAATGCCGGAATTTAGAGATGTCCCGCATGCAACCTTCATGGGCAAAAGCGGTCAGAACTTTACCATCATACATGAGGGGGGAGAACCAGTGCCTTTGCGCGATCTCAGAATTATCATTGACAACGGAACAGTTACTTCATGTGATTTCAATGGAAATCCTTTTTGCAGGTTAAATGACACAAACAATAATAACTGCTGGGATTTCGGGGAGGTTCTTGAAATTTACGGAAGTGGTGACAGGGTAAAAATCACGATAGCTCACAGAGAGAAGGTTCTCTGCAGAATTTTCTTCGGGTGGTAGGATGGATGAGAAGGCATTGTCTCCCTTAGTTGCTGCAGTTTTGATCTTAGCCATAATTGTAACGTCAGTCTCTGTTCTGGTTGTTCAGTTCATTCCCTTCATCGGGAAAAATGCTGAAATAAGGCATAATGAGGAGTTAAAAAAGGATTTTCTGAATGTTGTTACCCTTTACTCAATGGCTGACAGCACTAAATGCATATCCTTAAAGCTCGGTTCTTCATTCAGTCAGAGCACATCAAGCCTGAGTGCTGGAAAAAGTGGATGGATTGCCCTCAATCTAACGTGCAATGGAAGTTCTTTGAACCTGAATTACAGCCTATTCAGAATAAATCTCTCAACCCATAATTCGTTTATACCTGATCAGACTCTGGTATTTTCGGAAGGTGGAGTAAAAGTGTATCAGGCTGATAAAAATTTAACACGCTTAAATCCGGAGCTTGTGCTCAGAGTTAATAGCTCAGCCAACACACTCTTCCTGAACATAGACAATTTTACCGGCAGTTTTCAGGAAGTTTCTGGAAACGGTATCGCTTTTTTGTGCCTCAATGCAAGTGTCAATCACTCAGAATACTTTAACTGCACGGGAAATATAATTATTAGCGATGAAGTGTTTGGAGATGAGTGGGAAAGGATTATGAGCAACTCGGGTTTCTTATCTGACCACAATACTTTGTTGATTGACAACCCGGTAAACATATCTCTGGAAATAAGGAACTTCAGGATAGTTTTAGACTAATTTAAGTCTGCTTAAAGTAAATTCAATTCCAGCTCCACTCAAAATTATCTGTTTTGGTAATGGAAGTCTTGTTTTAAGAAAATCGATGCACAAGTTTTTTATCATTTCAGCAGGCATAATGCTGCTTCTTTTATTCAGATAGCAATGCATGCAATTCAGCTGGCAAAAATCTACGATGTGTAAATCGAGGAAGTTTGCTGGCATGCCGACCTTTCTTTCAAGTCAAATATATTACATGCATGCTTTAAATTTTCTAATAAACTTTTTTAAATTTCCGTTACCGAGTCAAAATCCAAAAATGTATGGAACTCATCCCAGTCAATGTGCTCTCCTTTCAATGATTCTTCCTTGAGCTTTTTGATTTCGAGTAACTCTTCTTCAGAGACTTTTTCTGTTGGGATTATTAACTCCTCAAGCATCTCAAGTTTTTCTCTTACCTTCTTGATTTCGCTGTAAATCTCTTTTAGCAGAGTTTCATTCATAATCTCACCAGCAGATAATTTGTATTGAGAAAATATAAACCTTGCTAATTCTTTCACAGCAATTGAGGTAATTATTGCAGCAATTATTGAGAAAATAAAAGGAATTTTAATGACATTTTTGTCTGGAACGATGAATGAGGTTACGATAGAAGAGAGAAGCAGAGAAGAGCTCATTTACTGCCATGTCAAATGTAAAGGGTGATTGCTCCAGAGGGTGTTAAGGTTTATAATCCAGCATTTGATGCTACCCCTCTTGAATATATTACTGACTTGATAACTGGTAGGAGAGTAATATTCCTGCCATGTGGGGAGAATGTGCCCAAAGTATTGGAAGCATTTTTATAAATTTATCTCCTATGAAGTTTTATGAGTATTAAATCCACAGAATTACCTGGAATCGGAACAAAATACGAACTTGAAACAGAGAAGGGAGATAAAATTGCGATAGTTTTTATGGATTCTAGCATTCAACTTTATGTTCTTGAAAAAGAAAGTGAAACTCCTGCCGTTGCTGAACTGAATGCCTGGGAAACAAGAAGGCTTGGAAGCATTTTGACTGGGGCAATTATTGAAGCGGAAAAGGAGGCAGTTGAAGTAGCATTTTCAGCATTATCTGATCTCAGAATAAGTATACATACTTACATAATAAGCAAAAATCTCGCTGGCAAATCAATAAGAGAGCTTGCAATAAGAAGGAGGACAGGTGTGACGATAATAGCAGTGTCCAGAAAGAGTAAGAATATAATTAATCCTTCTCCTTCATTCTCATTCGAAAAGGGAGATGTTTTGGTTGCGATCGGAGAGCGCGATCAACTAAAAACCTTTGAAAGTGAGATTCTGGAGATTTAAATGGAGCAAATTGCTCTGGCATTATTTACATGCCTCATTCTTGCAATAATATCAAAGAATTTGTCTTTACCTCCAATACCTTTCTACATTCTTGCTGGTGTTTTACTGGGCAACAGTGGTTTAAAGGTTATCAGTGCAGATGAGGTTTTTCATTTTCTTAGCCAGTTAGGTCTGATATTCCTCCTGTTTTATGTAGGCCTTGAGCTGAAACCTGGAAGACTCATAAGCAGAGGTTCCACATTTCTGATTGCTGGCCTCATTGATTTGAACGTAAATATGCTGATTGGATTTTTTGCTGCTTTAGCTCTTGGTTTCAGCTACTATGATGCATTTGTTATTGCATCAGCATTCTATATCAGCAGTTCTGCAATCGTGATAGCTTCTCTAGTTGAGAACAGAAAGTTGATTTTACCAGAATCAGAAACAGTAGTCTGGCTGATGATTTTCGAAGATATAGTTCTCGTATTTCTGATATTTTTTATATCTCCAGAAATGCAGCATCCCTTTATCCTCATTCTGAAAATAATAGCCGTTGTTTGCTTGCTCTTTGGGATTGTAAAACTTGTAAAACAGGGTTTGTTAAAAATTTTGCAGAGAGATGATGAACTTCCTGTTATACTTACATTCTCAGCAGTTTTATCTACAGCATTTATTTCAAGTTATCTTAACATTCCCGAAGTCCTCACTGTAATCATCCTTGGCTCAGCTCTTTCCACAACTAATCCAAGAGCATTTGAGAGGATTTCAAGGCCATTTAAAGACGTTTTTCTAATTCTTTTCTTTTTCTTCTTTGGAATCTCTATTGAATTTTCTGGAAATCTGTCTTTAATGCAAGCATTAATTATCAGCTTTATAGCGATTGGAAGCAAGTTTTTTTCCGGATTTCTTGTTGGCAGAATATTGCATGGATCAAGTTTTGCTGGAATTGAAATAGGAACAAACACCATTGCAAGAGGGGAATTCTCAATAGCTATTGTAGCCATCTATGGCTCTGAAATCATTTCTGCTACTGTAGCAATAATGGTCATTTTAACCTCAATTGTCGGAACATTTATGGCTAAATATGGCTCAAAGATTAAGTTAGTTCTCACGAAAGAGAGCTAGAAGAATGTGGGTAGTCTATTTCAACTTTAGATAAAAATCCTTAACAATAATTTTAGGTTATCCGAAAAATTTATATACATTTAGGGTGACCTAAATTTGATGATACCACTGGCGCTTCTGAAAGATGGAGATGAAGGAATATAGGGTCTCCCCATCATAACCCTCACTTATCTCAACAAAACTCAATTGAGACTACCTAAATCCGGAAACAATTAACTCCCTGAATGTGCTTCAGGCTA
>MTMJ01000004.1 GCA_002010045.1 Archaeoglobus sp. JdFR-22
CTTCTGCAGTTAACCACTTAACAACTTCTTTTTCAGGTTTTCGTCCCATGTAGCCATTTTGTAGTTATTGGTTAAAAATGTTTTGTCTAATACTCTAAAATAACTCAGAGATTTTGAATTAAAAATTTTGGAAAAAAGATGTTGAAAAATATAATACTTATAGTAAATTCATCCAGAATGACTAATCTATTATTTTAAAAACTAAAATTCTATTAAATATTAACTAACTATGAGATTATTTAATAAGTTTTCTGTTTCAAAGCAAAACCCTTATATATTTCTTTTAGAAAACTGACACGAAAAAGATTAGAGGGGTGTGGAGTTAAAATGGTACTGTCTTTGTTGCAACTTTCTTCGTATGTTGCATTTGCAATTTTTATAGTGGTAACATTGAGAACCGCCAGAAAATGGGCGAGCATGCCAATGCACCTGAGATGGGAACTTTATCCAGTCCCACACGAACCCGAACATGAGCATGGTAGCTCATATCTCGAAAAAGTAGACTGGCAGACAAAGCCAAGAGAGACAACTCTCGCAGGAGAGCTCAAAGAACTTTTAATGGAGATGTTATTTATTAAAAGAGTCTTCGACCACAAGAGAGACCTATGGTGGCTTACATTTCCGTTTCATTTTGGGGTTTACCTGATTCTTGGTTGGTTTGCGCTGCTCTTCGTTGGTGGACTAACGCAGGCATATACTGGAATTGCCATTCCTTCAGCACATCCATGGGCACAGCTAATTCACGGTCTCACATTACTAACAGGAAGTCTGGGAATTATTCTCGGGACACTGGGCACTCTCGGTTTGCTTGTTAAGAGGTTATTCACAAGGGAATTGAGAGAGTACAGTGCTGGTGTGGAATTCCTTAACCTGATTTTCATTCTTGTGGTTTTCGGTCTTGGAGCTGTTGCCTGGCTTACATTTGACACTGATTTCAGCACAGCAAGAGCATATATGACATCACTCGTATCCTTCAGCTCAACCGGTATTGAAAATACAGTTCAGTCGAATAGCATTCTGCTTGCACATGTAATTCTACTCGAACTGCTCTTCATATACATACCATTCACAAAAATGTCTCATTTCGTTGGCAAATACTTCACATACCACACGGTTCTCTGGGAGGATGAGCCAAATATCAGGGGAGGTCCTCTTGAGAAGAAAATTAAGGATCTTCTGACATACAAGGTGTCATGGGGAGCACCTCACATCAAGAAGGGTAAAAACTGGGTTGAAAATGCGACTGCTGAAGTTGAAGAAAACTGGGGAGAGTGGAAGATATGAATAATGGAGTCAAAATAAACGATATTAGTAAGCCTGTGGAGCAGCTTTTGAGACTGCGATTGGAGGATTTAATGCCCTTGCCCCCCCCTTTCGACAAAGAACCAGAACCTCCCATAGAGGGTGAGCCTAAACCAGAATGGAGGGAGGAATACTTTACAGACCTTGATGGATATGTTGCTATAGACCTGCCCATCAAACCGAAAAGTGAAGAAGAGGGAAGAAGGTTTGTTGAGAGATTTCTCGATGGTCTGAGAAAACTGACATCGGATGAAGATAACTGGACATTTAAAGAACAATTTATGCTCTCTATTGAATACTGTGCGAAATGTCAGACGTGCAATGATGCCTGCCACTTCTATCAGGCGAGCGGGAAGAAGGAAATATACAGACCGACTTACAAGTCAGAGGTACTGAGAAGGATTTACAAGAAGTATCTCACACCTTCCGGCAAGATATTTGGAAACTTTGTTAGCGGTGAGGTAGACCTTAACTGGAGAACGGTCGGAAGACTTGCAGAGCTTGCATACAGATGTACCTTCTGCAGAAGATGTGCCCAGACCTGCCCGATTGGAGTTGACAATGGAGTAATAAACCGAGAGCTGAGAAAAATCTTCGCTCAGGAAATGGGAATCGCACCCAAGGCATTTCATGATCAGGGTACTGTAAAGCAGTTAAAAACAGGTTCAAGTACAGGTCTAACTCCAGATGGATTCAAAGACATGATTGAGTTCATACAGGAGGACTTTGAAGAAAAACTGGACATGAAAATAGATATGCCAATTGATGAGAAAGGTGCGGACATACTGCTCATACACAACGCAGGCGAATTCCTTTCATGGCCCGAAAATATTGCTGCATTCGCTATTCTCTTCAACGAAGCTGATTTGAGCTGGACTATGAGCAGTGATCCGATTGGCTACGATGGAGTTAATTACGGGGCTTTCTGTGATGACGTTCAGCTTGCAAGAATCGTCATCAAGCACATTGAGGCTGCAAGGAAACTGGATGTTAACAAGATTGTTATAGCAGAATGTGGTCATGCACACAAGGTTCTGACTGTCATAGCCGACAGAATACTTTTCGATGATCTCAACATTCCAAGAGAGAACTGGCTGCCAATTATGTGGGATGCTGTGAGAAAGGGCAAGTTCAACTTTGATCCAGACAAGAATCAATTCCCTGTCACATTGCAGGATCCATGTAACCTCGTAAGACTCTCTGGAATCACACAACCGCAGAGGAATATCATCAAAGCAATCTGCCCGCAATTCAGGGAAATGGAACCACATGGTGTCAAGAACTACTGCTGTGGTGGAGGAAGTGGATTTGCAATTATGTCCTCAATGAATTATCCGGAGTGGAGGAAGAAAATAAGTGTGAGGCTCAAAGTCAAACAGGTTCTGGATGCATTTCAGGATAGTATCTCACCTGACATCAATAAGTACGCATGCTTCCCGTGTTCCAACTGTAAAGGCGGAATCAGAGATGGAATCGAGCACTATGGACTGTGGGAGAAGTGCAGAATCACATATGGCGGCTTGGTGGAGTTAATGGTTAATGCTATGGTGGACATAGAAGAACCTTTTATTGAGTGGGAGGTACATTAACCTTTTTATTTTATTTTTGTTTTGCCAAAATTTTCCATCCTACACAAGAGGTCTGTATAAACCAAATACCGAAAATTTGAAGTACTCAAAATATCTCCTCAAACATTATGGAAATTAAACCATATATAGAGGTTATAAAACCAAAACAGACAACCCTGCTGATGGTAACATGTGTAATATCTTACCTTATTGCTGTACCATCATTCAATATTTCTCATTTTATCCAGACTTTTACTGCAGTTTTTCTTGCTGTTGCCGGAACCACTGCACTCAACATGTGGCTTGACAGAGATATAGACTTCCTCATGTCAAGAACGAGACATAGACCTGTTCCGTCAGGAAGACTGAGCGACAGACATTGTGCGGTTTACGGACTTTTTCTTTTCTCTGTTGGCTTCCTGCTTGGATTGGAAATCAATATCTATTTCGCTCTGGTACTGTTCCTCGGTTTATTTTTTGATATAATCATTTACACAATTTTGCTTAAAAGAATGAACCCATATTCAATAATCCTCGGTGGAGTGGCGGGAGCTATGCCCTCTCTGGCTGGATGGACTGCAGCTTCGGGCCAGATAGAGATTGCAGGAATAATAATCTCAACGATAATTCTTCTATGGATTCCAGCACACATCTGGTATCTCTCAATTCATTTTGAGGATGACTACAGACTTGCTGGAGTCCCGATGCTTCCTCTTGTCGTGGGTATGGAGCGGGCGTCATGGGCAATTGTATTGAGCACCGGTTTTATGCTGATTCTGGTTACATTACTCTACCTTACCACGTCTCTCGGGCAGATGTATTTCACAGTTTCATTCATTTTTACCTCGTACTTCTTCTACAGGACTGTAAAATTTGCACGTTCCCCGAGCAGAGAGAAAGCCAAGAACATGTATAAACTGGCGAGCATAACTCTCGGCGCAATTTATCTCTCGTTGCTTTTCGGTTCTCTGGGTTAACTCCACTTCAGACGGTGGAATGTCTTTCAAGTAAAATAGACAAAATAGAAATTCTTATAAAAGATAGTGAATTTGGCTATCATATAAAAAACTGGAGGGATAAGAATGGCTGAAGATAAGAAAACGAGAATAGTGATTTTGAATTGTGATAAGGTGAGAGATAGAAGCTGTATAGCGTGCGCCAAGTGTTTCAAAGCTGCGAGCGAAAAAGCTGGAAAATTTGAAGGGTACGAGGAAATAGAGATAATTGGAATGACAACGTGTGGAGATTGTCCCGGGCTTGTTATTCCGAAAATGAAGCTCGTTAACGAAATTATTAAAGGACTTGAAAGAGATTATGATAAAATCTTTCTCGGGACGTGCATGGTTGCCGCAACACAAACTGCTCACTGCCCACTCGACCTGAATGAGCTGAAAACGATACTGGAAAGCAAGTTTGGAAAAGAAGTTATAATAGGAACACACCCATGGTAGTATGGTCGAAATTGAGAAGCAGAGAAAGAAAATCCTTAAAGAATGGCAGAATAAAATTCTTGAGTCATATCCAACCCAGCCTGTAACTGAAATAACTGGCTATGTTGAAGACTGTACCACAAAGATATTCGATAAGCTTGTCGAAGTCTACAATGGTGGAGAATATGCTGGTGTCGAAGAACCCATTGACGATTTAATGAGGTTTCTTGCGGTTGACGGAAAACTGTCCCCGGGAGAAAGCATCTCTATTCTTTTTTACATTAAGAAACTTATCAACTCATCCTTCCCAGACATAGATAAGAAAAAGTGGCAGGAGATTACCGAGATAGTGGACAACTTTGGGTTCATTGCCTTCAATCGGTATTCTGCATGCAGAGAAGATATATTCAGATTGAAACTGAAAGAGAAGGATAGAGACCTCGAAATAGCAGGAAAAATGATAGAATATACTGCGAGATTCTATGAGAGAAAAATGGCTAAAAAATAGCAGGTGTTACAGGTGAGAGGGATTGTTCTTCTGGGCCATGGGAGTAAAGTACCGGGTTTTGAGGAGGTAATGGAGTACCACAGAGATAGAATAGACAGAATGGGGATTTTTGAGGAAATTGAGGTTGCTTACGTAATTACAGAACCGGGAATTCTTGAAGTTGTTAACAGCATGAGGTCAGATGAAGTGTATATTGTGCCCATTTTCATTTCTCATGGCGCCCATATGGAAGAACTACCCTCCATTTTTGGATTGAAGAGCAGATGCGGGACGTATAACACAAAAAAATTATTCATCTGCGATCCAATCGGGAAGGACAGTCTTATCACGTATGCAATCCTGAATCGTATTTTTGAAGTGTCAGAGGAAAAGGATTCTCAATGAAGATTTTTACCACAGATTGCATTGATGATATCGGAGAGAGGCTCGCTGAATTAGGAAAGCTCGCGATCGTAGAAAAGCATGGAGAGGAAGTAAAGATAATCTCGGATAAAATATCTTTCAATGCAGAGGTAGAGTTACAGGATGCCTTTGAGATTCTTGCAGACATTGGAATTGACTTTGCTTTTGTCAGAGGGTTTGATAATTCTTTTCCAAAGGTTAATACCGTGGAAGAGATATTAAATTTAAAGGATTTTGAATCTCTGAAATCACTCATTCGAAAAGTAAAGAAGGCAGGAGATGCAGAAAAATGCGGGGCGATTGGAGTCTTTATAGGATTTGTTAGAAAGCTTTCGGGCGGTAGGGAAGTAATCAGATTAGAATACGAGGAAAATGAAGAGTTATTTGATAAAAAACTTGAAGAAATCCAGAATAGATTGAAAGCGCATCCGGGTGTGGTGGAGGCAAAGATATTTCATAAGTCTGGGACAATCTTTCCGGGCGAAGACATTATTTATGTTGTTGTGATGGGTGAACACCGTAAGAGCATCTGGAGACCCCTTGAGGAGAGCATGGAACTCGTGAAGAGGGAGCTTCCAGTATGGAAGAAGGAAGTTTATGTTGATGGAGAGGAATGGGCTCACGACATGAAGTAAATTTTCGTGTATAGGTGTCTTCGAGGGGCTTCATTTATACTGTGATCAAACAAAAAAGAAGCAGCAGGATTTGTAAAATCCAAGAGGGGGTAAGATGTCAGAAAAAGCATACATAACAATCCTCGGAAGGTCAACATGGGCTCTGATAAACACATACTATGCAGTCCTCACTGAGAAAGCATACTACCCCAGCTTAATCTACATATTCTCCGAAGATATTTATGCAGATGAACTTGGGAAAGCTGTTAAGGGAATTGAAATCCTCAAAGAGGAATTCAATTTCAAACCAGAAATCAGAACTGAAATCGTAAGAGAAGCAGACTTCATTGAAGCTGGACTGAAAATAAACTCCACAATTAAGGAGCTCAAGGAGAGAGGATATTCAGTAGCTGTTGACATAACACCCGGGAGAAAAGCCCTTGTTGCCGGAGCACTGCTTTCAGCTGAGAAGCTCGGAGTTGACCACGTATTCTATTTAGCAGTAAAGAGTGTAGAGTCTAAACCCTACAAAATGAAACCTCTTGCTGTTCAGAAGTTGAGGGATTTCATTGTGGATGTTAAGAGTTACAGAGGTAAGGCAGATGAATGATGTCGTTATTTCAGTGGATGAGTTACAGATTCTGCTTAACATGCAGGATGAAATAAGCCTCATGTATCCTTTCTACCCACACTTCCAGCTCTTTACTGCAGTCCCTGAAGAAGAAAGCTTCAAACTCAAGGTGCTGATTGGAGAATACGACTTCGATAAGCAGGTGGAGAAGCTTGATGAGTACGGAAAGGAGATGCCCAACTACAATGACTTTCTTGGGTGTATGCTCTCTTCAGGAGTCATGACTTACAGAAATCTGGATGAATTCAAGGAGAGACTGAAGGCTTATGACAGAATGAAAAAGAAGGTTTACTACTGTCCTGACACCAACATAATTTATCACATGTTTATCTCCAGCTCCTCAATTCGAGATATTGTGCTTGTGGATACAGTCAAGCAAGAGATTGAATCTTCCTTGAACTTCAAGTACTCTCCTTCCCTGATATCAGAACTCAAGAAACTTGTAAGATATCAGAGTTTTCTCTTAGATGAATGGGTAAACAAGAGAATGAAGAAATCCAGAAAAGCATACATCGCCTTAAGAGAATACAGAGAAATCAGAGATAGAGCAATAGAAGTAGAAGGAGTAGAAAAATCGACAAATGACAGCGAGCAGAACGACAGAATAATAGTCAGAACGGTAAAGAGGTTTGAGAAGGAAAGAAGCTCTCTCCCCATCCTGTTAACAGCTGACATCTCAATGGTTGATATATGCGAGCTCGAAGGCATTGAATACTTCCTCTTTGAATTTCCCCATGTTATTGAAGCTGATTACTGTTCAGCAGAGAGCATGCTCGAGCTTGTTTACAGTCTTGCGGTCGTATTTGGTCTGATCAGACTGAACTCAGTCGTAATATTTGGCGAATTTAAGGGAAAGAGCAGGATGGATGAACTTAAGCTGAGATTTCTTGATGAGAAGATATTCGAGAAATTTGAGAGGGATTTGAGAATATGCAGGAAGCTGATGGCTTTGGGAATAGAAAGATAAGAGTTGAATACCTCTCTGCGAATGTTTCTTAATAAACTGCATATGATATCTCGGGGATTTAAAACTTCAACAGAGGTAGCAGCATTTGGATTTCGTTGAAGCTAAGCTCAAGGCATGCAGGGCTGTTGTTGAATACATTGGGGAAGGTGATGGAGAAGAACTCCTCGGATATTTCCTCAGAGGGAAGCATGAATTTGGGGATGACAACATAAAGGACTGCATGCTCGACAAGAAAGTTTACAGCCCTGACAGATATAGAGCGCTGCGGAATTCTCAACTTCTTCGATACTGTAGTCTCAGCAGTATAGAAGCAAATAAATTAAATATCTATATTAAGCTGTGTAATATACCAACAGGTTACGGGTGGTAAAATTGACTCACAAAAGGCGGAAAAAACATGAGGGCAGAGACGACCTCGCAGGTGAACATCCACTCGGTGACAGGGGGCAGGTCATCATTTTAATAACATTCATTGTTTCATTGATTGCAGACATTCTATTTCACTTTTCAGACTTTTTAAGAAGTGAGATTCCCTTGTTTATACGAATTCCTGTTTCGTTACCGTTTTTAGCTCTGTCCCTGTATCTCGCACGGTCAGGGCTGAATGCTGTATTCGGGAAGGTTCGTGAGAAACCTGAGGTCATTAAAGAAGGAGCGTTTTCACATGTTCGTCATCCAATTTACTTAAGCGTAATTCTGCTTTATCTTGGAATTTTTATTATTTTCTTATCAATACCTGCTTTCGCCGTCTGGTTATTTGCTTTTGCCTTCTACTACTACATCTCCCGCTATGAAGAAAAAATCTTGCTGGAGGTCTTCGGCAAAGAATACGAAAAGTACATGAAAGAAGTGCCCATGTTCATACCTCGATTGTTTAAGTGAAATAGCTTGATTACAGTAATCTTTGTTAAAAATTACATTCTCTAGAGTAATAAAACTAATAAATAATAAATCAAGTCACAACATCACTTAACTTCTATAATCTCATCATTACTTTTTGATATACATTATCTAAACCGCTGATATTTTTGAATTATATGATTTCAATCATAAAGTTTAATATTCTCTTATTTACTATAACATCAAATATTGTTATTTAAATTAACTATATTAAATCTGCATATTTTCGGTAAAATGTAGTTTATGAGGAAAAAAATTAGGAGGTGATAAAAGTGATAGAACTGGAAGGTATTGAGAAAACTGTCGGCAGGTCTAGAGTAATCACTATCTACAGCAAGTGGAATGACTGGGAAACCACAAGAATAGTAATTGACGAAGAAGGTAATCCAATCGAACCTGTAAGAACAGAGGTAATGTCTCTAAAAAAGAAAGTCAAATGCTGGTTTTGTGAGGGCAAGAAGCTTTTGGATCCATTTGTGGAATCGGGGAGGATAGAACCCAAGCCCTGTCACAGATGTGGTGGAAAAGGCTATGTTATATTGAATGAAGGAAGCTATAAAATCGATGGTATATTCGAAATAAATGGAAATTACACCATTAAGAGGTATGAAAGAAGGGGGGACTGGTTCGACGAGACCGAGATTAACATATCTCATTAATTTTTTTAGTTTTGTTTCGTCTCTTTTGTTGCTTGGTATTGTACAAACAATCTAATTTTAACACTTAAAGCACTAAAAAGCAAAGTCCCTTAGATCCCAGACAAGATGCTTTTTAACTTCCACCTCTCTGGCAATGATACCATAATGCTTTTCATAACCGTTCAATTTTATCAGCTCTGCTTTTCTTTCCAGATTCTTCAGCAGTCTTTCAACTTCATTACCATTTAACTTTCTCCACTTTACTTCCACAAACAAAGCTCTCTTTTCTCGCTCGTTTAAAGCTACGAGGTCTATTTCCTCGCTTTTGTGCCACCAGCGACCAATCCTTGAGAACTTGAAAGGCAACCCCCCATGTCTGTTCAGCTCAACTAAAAATTGCTTCGCCACTTTCTCGAATACAAGCCCCAAGTATTGTGAGTAATTCTGTCTTATTTCCGTAATGTCAAATGCACCCTCTTCTATTGCAGAAAGATTTGGATAGATGTAACGGAACCAGAAAGTTACGAAATTATCTGCAACATAATACCGGCCTTTTCTGGAATTCGGGCTTTCATTCACGGGCGTCTCTCTGGTAACAAATTCAGTTTCTATCAGATTTTTCAGATATGGTGTAATGTCAGAGTGTTTCGCTTTAATATGATCTCTGATTTCCTTAGGTGTTGTCTTGCCAGATGCAATGGCTTCGAGTATTTTTTTGTATGTTGAGGCTTCGCTGAACTCGTACTTCATCAAAAAGTCAACTTCATCCTTGAGAAACGTATCCGGACTTTTTAGCTCCTTTTCAAGCCATTTCCAGAATGGTGGTTTAACTTTTTCGAGGTAATATGGAATCCCGTCAGTAAAGCCGTAAATCTCTACAAGCTCCTCCCAGCTGAGATCTGGAAAGAGTTCCTTCAAGTGGAACAATTTAAGGGGTTTTAGCTTAATCGAAGAAGTCCTCCTCCCATACAGTGGGCTGCTATAGCTCAAAACCCTATCACTCATCATAGAGATCGAAGAACCTAAAAGAACGAGTTTGGTTTTTGTATCCCTAAGAATAAGATCAACTATACGCTGGAAGATAGAGACTACTTTTGAATCTTCCTTTATCAGGTGAGGAAACTCGTCAATAATGACAATTTTGTTTTTCAGGAAATTAAAGTATGATTCAAAATCCTCCTGAACATACGCAATCTCTGGCACTGTTCTTGAAGCAAAACGCTTGAAGTGTCTTAGATTATCTCCCTCTACTGCCAGATAATAAATGTATTCTGTGTCTTTTACTGCTTCTAAGATTAATCGCGTTTTACCGATTCTTCTCCTACCATAAATTATTATTAATTCAAATTCGTTGCTATTTAACCTATCCTTTAAGGTTTTTAACTCTTCAATTCTGTCAACAAATTTCATGATAATCTCTGTTATGATAATTTCAATTATCAAATAAAAACATATCGGTTGACTGGAAGAATAGTTGCATTAGCTTTTAAATCAGATTCCATTGAAGCTATATCTCTTTATCCTCTTTTTATCCCTCTCCAACAATTTTTAAAACCTCATTAACCAAGTTCTGGTCAATGTAATATCCTTTTTCAAGAAACTGAAGCATGCAAGCCTTGACGGAATCTATTAGACCTTCTTTTTTAGCTTTGACAAGAATTCCAATGTTCCCTGAATTTTTAAATCTAACGACTTTGCAATTCTCCTTCCTTTCTTCTCATCGAGTAGAACTGGGAGATTTTTCTCCTTAGCCAATGCTATTGCCTCTGCCTCACCCTCACCCAAAAAAGCTGTTAGAACCCTAACCACTTCACTTCCTTTGACGTCTATGACGTTTATCCATTCTTCCTCAATAATTCTTTTACCTTCAGGCTTTTTAAGCAACTCACTGGTGACAGAATGTGGAACTATCACCTCATCGTAAAGCTCCTTAAGAAGCCAGAGAAAAGACGTCTCATAAAGAACTATAAGTGTACCGGTATCCGAAACTTTCAATCAAATCCCTCAACTTCCTCCCTTAGATCTTCTACACTTATGTTTGTAAAAGAGACTTTCATTTTTCCTAACTCATGTATTAAATCCCAAACTGGCAATTCAGCCAGATCAGCAGCCTGTTTTAAAGTTATAGAACCTTCGCTATATAGTTCGGCAGCAACAAGCAACTTTATCTTTTTCTCGGGAATATCCGCTGGAACTTTTATTGTTACTGTTTTTATTGGCATGTACATAATTTCTTTTTTAGGTTTATAAAGGTTAGCAGTTTCTCTCCGACTCTTTAACTTGCTTGAGGATTTAACTAGTGCTCTGACAACATAATTTATAATAATACTTATATTAGAGAAGCACATAAACATTGTATGCCTGCAAAAAAGTATCATGTATTCTTGAGTGATGAGG
>MTMJ01000033.1 GCA_002010045.1 Archaeoglobus sp. JdFR-22
TTGGCTATGTATCTTTTTGTAGGGAGTTATATGGGTTTGTTATTTAGAGTATTGAGATGTTAGAATTGGTATTTTGTTGGTAATTTTGTAAGCACCCTAAGGGTCAATATCCTTTTTCTCAAATTCGAGTAAAACATCTCTGATGTACTCAATTATGCTTTTTGAATGGAATTCAATATACCCTTCACTCCAGATGTCAATTTCCTTGTTATTGAGAATAAAGTCAGGTGAGGAGGTTTTTTTTATTTTTACTTCCTCAAAAATATAGTCGTCCATGAAAAAAAATCAGAGTTCTGCCTCGAAATCATCAATAGTGTAAGGAAAGTCCATAATACCCTTTGCCCTCAGTGTTTCTCTTGTTAAGAGCCAGTAAACGAGAGCAAGTGCTTTTCTACCCTTATTGTTCGCCGGAATTACGAGGTCAACGTTTGACGCAAGATTATTTGAGTCGCAGAGTGCAATGACCGGGATTCCGACATCCGTTGCTTCCTGAACAGCCTGAGTATCTATTGCAGGGTCTGTGACAATTACAACTTCTGGCTCCTGATAATCCGCAAGCGCAGGATTGGTCAGTATTCCGGGAATAAACCTGCCAACTATACTCTTCGCCCCTGTAATCTTTGCAAGCATCTTTGCAGGTTTCTGGCCATATTGCCTTGCTGAAACAACGAGTATTTTGTCAGGTTCAAACATTGCCAGAAATTTTCCTGCAAGCTTTATTCTTTCATCAAGCTGTCTGATGTCGAGGACGTAAAGACCGTCGGGTCTGACCTTGTAAATGAACTTTCTCATGTCTCCGGTTTTTACCTGTGTGCCAATGTGAACACCTGCTGCAAGGTACTCATCCGGGGAAATAAGATACTCGTATACTTCCTCGCTATCTCTTATCATTCTCTCTCCTTCTTTTATCATTTAATCACCTGTAACGGATATTTACCATCGAAGAGGAATCCATGTAGTCCTCCAGTCTGATGAGTTCGTTCAATTTTGAAAGTCTCTCACTCCCGACAACACCCGTCTTTATTAATGTTGCGTTAAATGCAACACTCAGATGTGCAATTGCATCGTCTTCTGTCTCACCACTCCTGTGTGAGACAACAATTTCATAACCATTATTCTTGCTCATCTTTACAGCTTTAAACGTGTCTGTTAGCGTTCCAATCTGATTTGGCTTGATGAGAACTGAGTTTACTGAACCAAGATCGATTCCCTTTGTTATTCTGTTGATGTTCGTAACAAAAAGGTCATCTCCACAGACCATGCAATTTACAGACTTCGTCAACTCTGCAAAACCTTCAAAATCATTCTCATGCAAAGGGTCCTCAACATACAGAAGATTGTATCTCTCAACCAGCTCGACAATATACGATATCTGCTCATCCGGTTTCAATTTTTTATCCTTGTAAATGTAGCGTTCTCCATCCCAGAGTTCTGTGGCTGCAACATCCACCCCAATTCTCACATTGACATTCAGTGCATCCTCTACACTGACAATTGCCGTCTCGATAATCTCAAAAGCATCTTCATCGCTGATCTGGGCAGCCCATGCTCCCTCATCACCCTTGCCTGCGAAAATGCCTCTTTTCTTTAATTCCTGTTTCACAGCCTTATGGACTCTTGTATTTGTGAGTTGAGCGTCAAAAAACGTCTTTGCACCTACCGGGACAACGAGAAATTCCTGAATATTTGTTGACTCTTCAGCATGAGCGCCACCTCCAATAACGTTTCCAAGCGGATAGGGAAACTCGGTAGCAAATGGGCCCCCGACATACTGGCAAAGAGGAAGCTCAAGATAGTTTGCGGCTGCTTTTGCGCATGCAAGACTCGCAGTAATTGCAAAATTTCCACCAATCTTCGAAAAGTTATCCGTACCGTCAACCTCTCTCAGCATCTCATCAATGCTGACCTGATCAAGGACACTCATTCCAACGAGTGCTCTCGAAATTTTTTCTTCGATTTCCTCGTATTTGTAAGGGTTTACAACAATTGCTTCAGCACTTCCGGTGGATGCTCCACCCGGCGCCATTGCCTTACCGGCAGAGCCTGAAGTAAAAACTTCACATTCTACTGTTTCGTTTCCTCTGCTATCGAAAATAACCCTGTATTTCACGTCTTCGATTATCATATACCCACCCCAGTGGAAATGTTGTTTTCATTCATCTCAGAATAATTTTCCTTTTTTTCTAAAGTACATAAATATTTATCATTATCACTCACTAAAAGTAATCTGATTTCTGGAGCCATACGAACCCTTCACTTTTCCTTTTTACGGTTATAGGTATCAAGTTTCTTTCAAACTCCTCGAGAGCTATCTCCATTGGACCTTTCCCGGTGCCTTTTATGAGGACGGGAGCCCCCATTGCAATCTGAAGTGCTCTGGAACCGATTATTCTTGCTTTCTCAAATCGGGTGTATTCAAACGGAAAAGGTTGTTTTATTTTTGAGACCATATCTTATCTCACTCCTTTTTTTCAGTGGGGCCGCCGAGATTTGAACTCGGGTAACGGCGTCCCGAACGCCGAAGGATAACCAGGCTACCCCACGGCCCCATGGAAGCGTGCTAATTCCTCGATAATCGATTTGTGAGTCAGAAACATTCTTCTGCAGCAGTATCGCTCAATTCCCAGCTCGTCAAGTGCATCTCTCTCAGATTTGCCACTCTTTATCTTTTTTTTATACTCATCCCAGTGCTGGGCTATTACGCTTCCACAGGTGAAACATCTGACAGGGAACATCAAATCACCTGTAAGAGGTCTGTCTTCTTTTTCTTGCTCCTCTACCACCTTGCTTTTTCGGTTCTTTTCTTCTTATGTCGTTAACAAGCAATGTCCTGTCGTATTCGATGAAGGATTTTCTCAATTCTTCATCATTACTCCAGCCATAAAGGGCTCTTGCAATTGCTGTTCTTACAGCCTCTGCCTGACCCATGAAACCGCCACCCCTTGCATCAATGTTTATATCAACCTTATTTGCAAGTGTCCTTGCAATTTTGAGTGGTTCAGTTATGAACATCCTGACCATCTCAGGTTCAATCAGTTCAACAGGTTTTTTGTTTATTCTAACCCTTCCCTTTCCTGATTTTATTGTTGCTCTTGCAATTGCTGTCTTCCTCTTACCACTCGTTACCAGGACTTTCATGATACCACCTTGTATCCAAGATAGTCGCTTACTTCGCCCAGAGTTATGTATCTGTCAGCTTTGGATACTTTCTCAAATAAAGCATTATCAATGACTTCACGATTTCTATCTCCAAGCTCTTCTGGCACTCCGATGAAGACCTTGAGCCTTTTAAAAGCATCTCGACCTCTTCTGCTCTTCCACGGGAGCATACCTCTTACAGTTCTTTTAAAGATTTTTTCAGGATGTCTTGGAAAATAGGGTCCTTTTTCCTGACTTCCTCTTTCTATTTCTTCTCTGTATTTTGAGAAAACCATGAATTTTTCTCCTGTGATGATCGATTTCTCAACGTTAACAACGACAATTCTTTCGCCCTTGAGCAATCTTTTTGCAATATTGCTCGACAGCCTCCCCAGAATATGGCCATTAGCATCTATTACAGTAAAATCTCCTTCTCCCAGGATTCTTTTCACGTTAATACTCACCATCTCACCTCATATTTAATAATCTCGATGGAAATAGATACCTCCGTTTATGTTAAAATTCTAACTCCTGTACCTTTTGGATTTGATTCAATGAGTTCCTTAATAGTAAAGCATCTTCCCCCTGAATTTTCAATTTTTTTCCTTGCTGTCTCTGAAAAAGAAAGAGCTGCAACATTCAATGATTTACTGAGATCTCCTCCACCAAGAACCTTTCCCGGAACAAGAATCGTCTCATTATTACTGGCAAATTTCTGGATTTTTGCAACGTTTATCTCAGCATAATTTCGTCTCGGACTGGCAAGCTTTTTAGCTATTTCTTTCCACAACGGGGCTTCATTTTTTGCTTTACTATCCAGTAATTCATCAATTAGCTTAACGAGATTAGGATTGCTCTTCTTTGCCTGTAATTTTCTAATTCTGCTCATTTTTCTCCTCCTCTAATTTGAATTGCCTTTTGGAAGGATATTTAAAAGTAACTGCTGAAAGTCTCATTTTCATTTTCATGCCAAACCTATGGTATGCGTGATTGACATTCTGACATAAAAATTTAACCCCCTTATCAATTAAAACAGCTCAAGCCAGAAGACCAATTATTTTTAACAGGTTGTTAGGGAATCCTCAATTATCAAAATCTTATTAAAACCGGTGTCTGATGTTGAGAACATGAAGAAGATTGCAGTGATGAGCGGTAAAGGTGGTGTTGGTAAGAGTACTGTTGCTGCCAATCTGGCTTTTGCTTTAGCCCAGAACCATAAAACGGGATTATTCGATGTGGATATACATGGGCCAAGCATTCCCAAAATGTTGGGCCTCGAAGACGTCAAAGGACTTGCAGAATCTGAAAAGGGAAGATTTAAGCCAGTTGAAATCAGAAATCTGAAAGTATTCTCAATCGGTTTCTTATTGCCCACATCAGACACGCCCATTATCTGGAGAGGTCCCGTAAAACACGGGTTTATAAAACAGGGCCTTGAGCAGGTTGACTGGAACGCAGATTACCTTATCATCGATTTACCACCGGGGACCGGGGATGAGGCGCTCAGTGTCATACACTTAGCCAAACCAGATGGTGTAATTATTGTAACAACCCCCCAGAGCGTTGCTCTTGAAGATGTGAGAAAAGCAATCAGGTTTGCTGAGAAAACTGAAATTCCGGTTGTTGGAATCGTTGAAAACATGTCAGGACTTATATGTCCTCATTGTTCGAAAGTAATTGATGTATTCGGGAAAGGTGGGGGAAGAAGACTCTCGGAAGAGATGAATGTAACCTTCCTCGGTTCCATACCGCTGGACCCGGAAGTTACAGAGAGTGGAGATAGGGGCAGACCCATCGTTGAGATTGGTGGAAAAACATCAGAAGTATTTAATAAAATTGCAGAAACAGTCCTTGACATTCTTGAAAGAACAAAAAAAGTTGAAACCAGTCAGTAAATATATCATACTATGATTCATACCTTTTTTCTCACCCCCATGTTTTTTATTCAGTAAAATCATAATAATGTTATCAGATGAGCAATTCACCAAAACGTTAATGTATTCAGCAGTGATAAAAATAAAAGAGGTGAAATCATGGGCGAAAAATATTCTGTTGAAATACCTGAAGATGTTTATAAAAAGATTGAAGGTAGAATTGAAGGTGCTGGCTTTGACTCGGTTTCCGATTACGTTACGTATGTCCTGAGGGAAGTTCTTGCAAGCCTCGAAGAGGAAGAAGAGGAGCAGGTTTTCTCTGAAGAGGAAGAGGAGAAAGTTAAGGAAAGGTTAAGAGCCCTCGGCTATATTGATTGAACTTGCATTAAGCCAATTCAAGAACAGAATGGTTGAATGATGATAGATAGGGTATTTGTTATCGGTCTTGACTCTGCCCCCCCGGAGCTATTATACCATGAATTTATTGATGACCTCCCCAATATAAGGAAACTACTTGAGAAATCTGTGCATGGGGCAATGAAGAGCTGCGTCCCGGCAATCACCATACCTGCATGGATGGTGATGGCAACTGGCAAATCACCGGGGGAACTTGGACTGTATGGATTCAGACACAGAAAAGGGAACTCTTACAGAGATATATGGATTGCACATAGTCTCATGGTGAAAGAAAAGGCTGTCTGGGATTATATTGCAAAGGATGGAAAAAAATCAATTCTTGTAGGAGTCCCACCTTCTTATCCGCCAAAAAAAGTTAATGGACATTTGATTTCCTGTTTTATAACTCCTGATTCCTCTGTGAATTACACGTATCCTTCAGAGCTGAAATCAGAAGTTGAGAAGGTTGCAGGAGATTATATTTTTGATGTTGTCTTCAGGAAAGACGAGAGGGATGAAGTAGTAGAGAAAATATGGGAGATGACAGAAAAAAGATTTGAAGTAATCAGGTATCTTATTCAGGAAAAAGAATGGGATTACTTTGAATTTGTTGAGATCGGGCTGGACAGAATCCACCATGCTTTCTGGAAATACTTTGATAAGGAGCATCATTTACATGAACCAGGATACGAGAATGTGATAAAAGACTACTATAAACTGCTTGATGAAGAGATTGGAAAAACAATAAAGCTGCTTGACGAGGATACTGCTATTGCAATCGTCTCTGACCACGGAATCAAGAGGATGAAGGGTTGTTTTGCAATAAACCAGTGGTTAATTGAAGAGGGATTTCTAAAAATAAAAAATCCGGAAATTATGGATAAACGCGGTGTAAAATTCGAGCAACTTGATGTTGACTGGGGCGAAACGGTTGCATGGGCGTGGGGAGGATATTATTCCAGAATATTCCTGAATGTTGTGGGCAGAGAAAAAAGCGGCAAAATCAGGAGATCAGAGTTTGAAAATGCAAGAGACGAAGTGGCAGACTGTATAAAGTCAGTGAGAGGTCCGGAAGGGGAGAAATGGGACACAGAGGTTTTCTACCCCGAAGATATATATCCTTCAGCAGTCGGGGACATACCTGATATGATGGTTTATTTTGATGCGCTTTCATGGCGTTCAGCGGGTACACTTGGGTGGGATTCAAATTACCTCAGAGAGAATGATACTGGTCCGGATGACGCTGTCCATTCAGAATATGGTTGTTTTGCTTTGTATCTACCTGAATCCACTGAGTCAAAAATTATCAACTCAACTATCTACGACTTTGCACCAACAGTTCTGAAGCTCTTCGGGATTGAGAATGAGTTGAGCGGTAGAAGTATAGTCTGATATACGTATGACATTTGTTGTATGGATTACGGGTCCGAGTGGGGCTGGAAAAACTGAACTTGTAAATGCACTCGCAAAAAGATTCAGGGAATTGAAAGTGAATGTTGAAGTCCTTGACGGTGATGGGATAAGGAGTAAGCTCTATCCCGATCTTGGATTCAGCAGAGAAGAGAGGGAGATGCACAACCGTGTTGTCATTCAGATGGCTGATTTACTTGCAAAAAATGGTGTTGTTGCTCTTGTATCCATTATCTCACCGTACAAAGAGACAAGAGAAGGTGCAAGGGAAGAGATAGACAATTTTATGGAAGTTTATTTGAAATGTCCCCTCGAGGAGCGGATTAAACGCGACCCCAAAGGGCTTTATGCTAAAGCAATAAAAGGAGAGATTAAAGACCTTACAGGCTATGATGGAGTTTATGAAGAACCAGAAAATCCAGAGCTCATTCTACAAACAGATAAAATGGATTTAAACGAGGAGGTTGAGGCTGTAATAAAGAAAGCAATTGGACTCGGCTTCCTCAAATTGGATTAGTATGCAAGAAAGATTCCATCTTTCGACCTGACAATTTCAAAGCTCTCAATCTCTCCAACGTTTCTTTTTGATTTTACTGTTACAACCCTGTCTCTGACAATAGCGATTTTTTCACCGTGCATTCTTCCCTCACATACGAGCCGTGCCCTGAACCTCTCCCCTTTTCGTATCGGCTGTCTGATTTTCTGTCTTTTCTCCATGCCGAATTCTTTCAGATTCAGGATTAATTTAATGCCGTATTCTTCCTCCATATGCCTGAGATTTCTGTAAAATTCTCTGAACGAGGCAACTTTCTTTAATTTCCTTCCATGTTTATATGAGATGTATTTCTGGATGCCAAGTGGTGGAAACTTCTTCCCTGCCCCAATTTCGAGAGCAAGTTCAACTATATTTCTGATCTCACCATCATTATACCCCGGAAGCCATACTGGAGCAATCAATAAGTCCATCTTGCTGTCTGCAATCATTTTAGCAGATTCGATTACTTTATCAGCCGAATATCTTGCCCTGTGTATTTTCTTCCCGATTTCCGGGTTTACTGCAGAAAGTGATAGATTAACTCTTGTAACGTAATTCTCAAGCATGTTGATCATTTCCTCATTCAAAAGAGTTCCGTTGGTCTGAATTGATATAATATCGACTTCCCTGATTTTCTTTATCTGGCTCAGGAGTTCTTCAAGGTAAGGGTAGAATAGTGGTTCACCCTGACCGTCGATGTGCGCCTCTACACCATCCCCCTTGAACTTAGCTATTTCTTTCAACTTTTCCGCAAGGTAATCTGGCTCCACAACGTAATCAGTGATGAGAGATTTTGTCATTCTTCCCTCGTCAACACTGCAGAATATGCAGTTTAAATTGCAACCAGTAACAGGTCTGACCTGAATCAGGTTAGTTCCTCTGTCAATCAAACCAAATGAGGCACTGCCCAAAAGCGGTATCCCGCTCTCTTTCGTTATAAAGACAAGATCTCTTCCGGTAACACGATTTAAAATCCTTTTTGGCTCGCCAAATGATATAATATATTCGTTTGAATACTTTTTTCTCAACCTGTTATAATGTTTCAGGGGAATTCTTACCTCTATCAGGTTTCTGAGAACAAATATTTTATCTTCGTCTTTAAAAGATTCGGTGAATATCTTTTTAGATTGACTTGATCTCATTAAGTATTTCAATACCTTTTTCAGTCAGAAGGAGCTTACCTTTTTCTTCTTTGACTATGTCATCTTTTTTTAATTCACCCACAACCGTCTCAAGAATTTTCAAGGGTATTCGTGTAAACTTGGATATTGATTTTATTTCAGACTCTTTTTTGCTTTTGAGAATTTCCAGAACCTTGATTTTATTTGGATTGGAGGTGATGTGTCCCACAAGCTCTTCACCCATACCTTTACTTCTGCGAAAAGGTTAATATACCTTCTCCCTGTATACTCAAGTGGGCTAGGCCGGGGGGTTCGACGTCCCCTGTAACCCGAAACCGCCGATATGCGGGGGCCGAAGCCGAGGGAAGGTTCGCCAAGCAGTGAGTTAAGTTTCACTCAGTTCCGTAGAGTCCCCGTCCCGATGGGTCAGCGGTAACTGTGTGGCTCCTTGGAGGAGAAGTCATCAGTATTTTGTCGGGGGAAACGGCTCAGGCCCGGAAGGGAGCAGGCTTACCTCGAACGCCTGGCGCTTTCGGGGTTGCGGGGAGGAGGTGCTAAGTGAAAAACACTCACTGTAAAGCGAATCGACCCGAGGCGTGCCCACCTTTATCATTATACCTGAAGTTTTTGATGAGGAAAAAACTAATTATATTTTGCACTCCTGAACTGCTATATCTTGTAATATGCCACATGTATCTCGCCGCACTTTGGGCATTTGACCCAGTCTTCATCCATGCCTGACCTTCGCAATAATTCTGAACCGCAGTGTGGACAATACTTTATCATTATCTAACACTAATCACTACTTCTTTTTTTCAACTTTTTCAATTTTTCTCAACTCCTCTAATCTTCTATGCATTGCATCTTTCGTAAATTCTGTAACACTGGAGTATCCAAACATTTTACCAAGTTTTAAGGCTTCTTCCGCCAGCGTTTTAGGTATCTCTACCATAACCTTTTCCGCTTTCATTACCATATAGATGACGGATAAATAATTAAGGATTTTGGTTTTATGTAATCATTAAGTAATCTCTGCGAAAATAGTATATAATTGTAGAAATTATCTATTACCTATGCCACAGAAGAGAACAAGTAAAAAAGTCGAATATGTTTCTCTCAGCATTCCCAAAGACCTTATTATCGAAGTCGAAAGAACAATGGAGGATTTTCCTGAACTGAGTTATACATCTGTTTCTGAGTTTGTCAGAGAGGCTTTAAGAGATTACATTCTTTATCTGAGAAGTGTTGAGAGAAGGGCAGAAGAGAAAAACTTAGATAAGGATTAGAAGTTCGATACCATGACAATAACCTTAAATTCCTCAACTCATTCACAACCATGAAAAGTAATTGAAAACTCCGAAATTAAAAGCGGAGGTTGCCGAGTCAGGAAAAGGCGCTAGATTCAGGGTCTAGTCCTGTAGGGGTCCGAGGGTTCAAATCCCTCCCTCCGCATTCGCTGTTCTCATTTATTTGATGTTGTTTTTGTTATAGGAGCTCTTGCGAAAATTTTCGATGTCTTCCTCACTCAGATCCAATTTATTTACTTCTATCACTGGTTCGATTAGTTTTATAAAGACATCATTTCCTGTATTCTCTCTTATTTCCTCTTCAGATTTGTCTGGGAATAGCTGTCGCAGTGTTTTGGCAACTATTTTTTTCATTATCTCCGATGGGTTGATTTTAGATCATAAAAACTTCAAAAACTCCTCTTAACCCATGTTCTGTCAAAATCTCTGTCATTGGAGCAAATCGTACTGATCTTCATCCTTTTCATTACAGCCAAACTAATGCAATCATTAAAGTCTATTGAATACTCCTTAACAAATTTAGCTGCAAGCAATAGGTCATCAGTGGTTACAGGAATAATTTCCAGATTTAAGATAGAATTTATCAATCTCAGCTCTTCCTCTATTTTGTCTCTACTTCCATGTTTTTCCAGCCACCAGCATATTTCTGCAAGGTTGATCAGAGATGTTACTGCTTTTTCTCCCTCATCAACTCGTTTTAAAATCTCTTTTGACCTCTTTCCAAATTCAGGGTTTGCTTGGATAGCATACAGAAATATATTTGTATCTACAAACTTTCTTCTATCCTCTTTGCCATCCATCCTCTTGCCACCTTTTTTGGACTCTCTTCTGCTTCAACCCTAATACTACCATATAATTTATCCACTGGTTTCTCTTCAATGGATGGTTTCAGGATTATCTCTTTGTTTCTCACTTCAAGGAGTATCTCCTCACCCTCTTTTATTCTAAACATATCTCTTATCTTTTTTGGAATTACAATTCTGCCACCAGATACTTTCACGTACAATTCTGCCACCAAATTAACATCATAAATATAATGGTAAATAAACTTTGCCATTTTATTGAGCAAATCTGTGAGTAATTGCAAAAGCAAATCAGACAGCAGATTTTCTTTCTTGTCAACTTGTGCTTTCTGGTGAAAGTAATGGCTGGTATGTTAAAGCTCCAGTTTATCTTTAAACTCTGGAAATGCTCTGAAAAATAGTTCTTTAGCTTTCGTCAGCGGTAATTTATGTTTTGTTGAAAAAATGCTTATCCTCGTTAAGATTTGTTCTTCTCTCAGCTCATGTAAGAGTTTTTCTTGATCGTCTTTGTATTCCTTGAACTGCTCATTCATCAAAATGGATGTTAGCTCTTCAGTTTCTTCAGATTCCTTAACCTCAATTTTCCTCTGGATTTTTCTCTCAAGTTCTTGAACTGTTATCTCTAATTCTGGAAGCTTTCTCACAGCATCTTTAGAGTATTAGACAAAACATTTTTAACCAATAACTACAAAATGGCTACATGGGACGAAAACCTGAAAAAGAAGTTGTTAAGTGGTTAACTGCAGAAGAA
>MTMJ01000080.1 GCA_002010045.1 Archaeoglobus sp. JdFR-22
ATGTATCTTTTTGTAGGGAGTTATATGGGTTTGTTATTTAGAGTATTGAGATGTTAGAATTGGTATTTTGTTGGTAATTTTGTAAGCACCCTAAATTCTTTTCCTCAAATTTTTATATTTCCTGAGACTTTAATCGTACTTCCTACGGAGGGTTCCAGCCAGCTCGATATCAAACAAAAAAGGTTCATAGAGTTTAATATCTCTTCAAAAATTGCATCCAAAAATGATTTAGCAGTAAATCCTGTAAACTTAAATTCACTCAAAAGGTCAGTCAACTTTTTCAAAAATAATTTAAGCTGAATCCATGATGGCACTCCATGAATGTTCTCATTGTTGACGCTGGTGGCAGAGGTAATGCAATTGCTCATGCTTTTTCAAGAAGTGAGAAAGTAAAGAAGGTTTTCGTTGCTCCGGGAAATGCTGGAAGCGAATTTTTTGAAAAATGCAAACAGAGCACCTCAATATCATCAATCAGAGATTTTGAGGGTATATTAAAGTTTTCAAGGGATAATGCAGACCTCGTTTTTGTCGGACCTGAAGAGCCATTGAGTATGGGATTGGTGGACAGGCTGCATGAGGAGGGAATCACTGTCTTTGGACCTGAAAAGGAAGGAACAATCCTTGAATCGAGCAAATGCTGGGCAAATGATTTTTTGAATAAAATTGGTGTTCCAATTCCCGATTACAAGAATTTTGATGATTTTGAGGAGGCGAAAGAATACGTTGCTGATTACTATAACTCGGGAAAGGGAAATCTTGTAGTTAAGGCAGATGGGCTTGCAGCAGGCAAGGGGGTTTTTGTGTGCGATTCTGTGGATGAGGCATTATTCGCTGTTGAAGAGATTATGGAAAGGAAGAAGTTCGGAGATGCTGGAAAAAGGATAACAATTGAAGAAAGGCTTTACGGAATTGAAGTTGCCTTTACAGCAGTCTGTGATGGCAGAAAAGCCAGAGCATTCGGACATGCCAAAGACTACAAAAGGGCATTCGATTCCGACGACGTTGAGGGAATGAGGAACTTCAATATTGGCTTAACAAAGAAATTTATCTCGAAGAAGGATGCTGAAAAACTCTTCAAAGAAGGAAAACTTGTAAATCCAAATACTGGAGGGATGGGTGCAGTCTCTCCCCATCCTGCCGTTAATGAAGAAATGGAAGAAAAAATTATGGAGATTGTTGTTGAACCCATCATCAGCAAGTTTAAGGAGATAGAAGGTAAAACTTACAGAGGTATTCTTTATCCTGTCATCATGCTTGTTGAGGAAAATGGAGAAATGATACCCAAGGTTCTGGAAATTAACGTGAGAGAGTGCGACCCCGGAGCACAGGTAAAACTGCCGAGGCTAAAAACTGATATGGTTGATATCTCCATGGCAGTTATCAACGGAACACTTAGTGATTTAGAAGTTAAATTCAGTGATAACTGGTGCGTGGGTGTGTGTGCTATTAGTGGAGCCTTGAAGGGGAGGGAAGGATTGAAACCGGGGTATCCGGGGTCTCATTACACCAGCCAGCCAATGGAAGGGATTGACGAGGCAATGAAAAATGCAATTCTTTATGCAAATGGTATATCAAAGCCTGACGGATATCAGACTACTGGTGGCAGGGTTATGACAGTCGTTGGCATTGGTAAGAATCTTGACGAGGCAAGAGCCAAGGCTTACTCTTCAATTGAAAAAATAAAATTTCCGGGAATGAAATACAGAAAAACAATAGGATTGGATGTTTCAGACTGAGGTCGACTAAGCCCTTTTATACTCCTTAATTTTTGAATCCTGAGCAAAGAATTTCCCGCTTATGTGGCAGAGTTCTTCTCCGGCTTTTATCACCTTATCATAAAATTCATCTTTAACTTCAGCTTCAAACACCTCGCCGGTTATCCATACATGGTCGCCCAGTTCGACAGTGCTTACAGCTTTGCACTCAAGCCACGCAATTGCATCTTTTACACGTGGTGGCTTGACTTTATTCGCACTTGTTTGCTCCAGACCAGCCTCCTCAAGCTCATTCACACCGTAGGGAAAGTCTTTCTCCAGAATATGCATGTATTCTCCAAGTTTCTTACCAGCAATGTTCACCACAAACTCTCCATTTTTCTGGATATTTGTCCATGTATCATGCTTTGGATTGCATGAGAACCCGAACAAAGGTGGTGAGAAGCTTATCGGGCTGTTAAAGCTGAACGGTGCTGCGTTAACTTCTCCTTTGTCTGAAATGGTCGTTATGACTACCACCGGCCTTATCAGCAGGGTATAGAATTTACTATTCTCCAGTTTCATGATGGTTGTTTAAGCAGGACTGAAAAAGTAGTTTTCTATTTTTAAATCTCAAACTCAGCAACAACTACAGTATGGTCTGATGGCTTATCTTTTAGTCTCGGCTTTAAATCGATGTAGCAGTCAGTAGATTTTTCGGCAAGAGGAGGTGTTGCAAGTATGTGGTCGACTCTCCAGCCAAGCTTTCTTTTTACAGCATCTTTAACTCTGTAATCAAAGAAAGTGTACTGCTCAGCCTCAGGATGATGTTTTCTGAATACATCCACAAAGAGATTTGATTTCACCTCTGTAAAAGCATTTCTTGTTTTCTCATGGAAACACACATGATTTTTCAGGTTTTTGGGATTGTGAACATCTATATCTTCAGGAGCAACATTCAAATCCCCACACCATATTGCGTAGCTCTTTCTGCTGACATTTTTCTCAAAAAATTTCTTCAATCTGCGGAACCACTCCAGTTTGTACTCGTACCTCGGATTATCAATTTTGTAACCCTGTGGTATGTACGTATTTATTACAGTGATGCCAGAAAAACTTGCTTTTATCAACCTGTCTCTGTCTTCAGGCTCTGAGTCAAGCCCAAAAACCACATCCTCTGGTTCTTCAACAGAAGCGATTGCCACGCCGTTTCTCCCTTTATTACCGCTGAAGACAACGTGGTAGCTGATTCTGTGGAATTCATTTTCAGGAAATTTTCTATCATCCACCTTCGTTTCCTGCATACAGAGAACATCAGGCTTATTCTCCTTCAACCATGGGATAACAATATGTGTGCGTGACCTTATCGAATTGACGTTGAATGTTGCTATCTTGAAGTGCATACCCTCTTATTTGGGGGGAAATTGAAAAGATTTGTGATTTATACTCCAGAGCCTTCAAGCTTCTCAAAAGAATTTAATATTTTAAATGAAAATTAACGTTATGCTCTCAAGAATATTCATCTTGCTTCTCCTGATTATGATTCTCCTACCTGCTGCGCACGCCGTTGTGGTAGTGGAGGTAGAAATCAAGGGCGAAATCAACGAAGGAACAGCAATACTTCTTGATGAGGCATTCAAACAGGATGGAGACGTAGTTCTTATTATCATCGACACTCCCGGCGGTCTTTTGACTTCGATGCAGAAAGTAGTCCGGCTTATTCTTGAGAGTGATAAACCCGTGATTACTTACGCATACCCTCAGGGAGCATTCGCTGCCTCAGCGGGTTCATTCATTCTCATCTCAGGACACATTGCTGCGATGTCAGATGGCACCTCTACCGGGGCTGCAACCCCCATAGGTATCTTTGAGCCAGCAGAGAACAAAACAATCAACTTCATAGCAAGCTACGGAAGAAGTATTGCAGAGGAGAGGGGAAGACCCGTTGAGGTTGTGGAGAAGTTTGTTACAGAAGGAAAAAGCCTCTCTGCTAAAGAGGCTTATGAACTGGGGGTTATTGACTATCTTGCGGATTCAAAGGAAGATTTATTCAATAAAATTGATGGAAAAGTGGTTGAAGTTCAGGGAAAAAACATCACGTTGAATTTTGAGGAGTTTGAGATTATAAAGGTAAAAAAATCCCTGAAGAGCAGAATATTTGAATTTTTATCAAATCCACAGGTTGCATCAGTTCTCCTGCTTATAGGTATCTATGGGCTTATATTTGGCATAACCTCTCCCGGAATTCTGCCTGAGACCGTCGGGGCGATATGTCTCGTTCTATCTCTTGTCGGGCTTGGTATGATAAACATCAGCTATATTGCTATATTGTTATTCATCCTCGGCATCTTCTTTATTATTGCAGAGTTAATGACCCCCACGTACGGTATTCTCGGCATCGCTTCAATAGTTTGCGTAACACTCGGGGCAATCATGCTTTTTGAAGAACCCCTTATGCCAAAAAAGTTTTATTCTTCGTTTCCACAGTTAATCGGAGGTATTTCACTGGGTCTGGCGGTAATTATGACTTTTCTGATCTTAAAAATTGCTCAACTACGTAAGATAGAAAAGAAGATAGGAGGAGGTGTCACAGTTGGTGAAGAGGGGGAAGTGGTTTCATTCAGCGATGGGAAAGGGTATGCGAAAGTGAGGGGAGAGATATGGAAAATAGAGAGTCAGGATACCATCAGAGAAGGAGATGAAGTCGTGGTTAAGGAAAGGAAGGGCTTAACATTAATTGTTGCATTAAAAGAGAAAGAGGATAAGTTTTATGCTCGAAGATGAACTGAAAGAAGAGACTTTAAAGTGGCTTGAGAGGATTGAAGAGGAAATTGAGAATATCAGTGCTGTCAGCGAATCTGATGATTTTATGGCAAATATAAGAGCATATATCTCCGATTCCAGGTATTTTCTTGAAAAATCAGATTTAATACGGGCTTTTGAGGCTGTAATTTGGGCATGGGCGTGGCTGGAAATCGGCATCAAACTAAGTTTGCTTGATAAGGTTTAAGGTAACCTGAAAAATAATTTTTTACTTTAACTGGAATTCATCATGTTGACATTTCGCCTGAGTTATTATATTCATAATGAATAAAAAAACCAAAATGCTTAAATAGTATAATGTCGGACAATAGATAACGGGTGTCGGACAAACGAACGACAAAGTCGGACTATATGTGCGACATATGACGCCCGTTTGTATGACAGATTGGTGACGGCGGGAAAACAACCTCTGAAAGAAACCTCAAAGGTTTCTGGAGGTAGATATGAGGAAGGTATCAGTCAGATTGACAGACCAACATTTCGAAATCCTTGAGGCACTGGTGATGGCAGGGGAATATGCCTCTACCAGTGAGGCGATTAGAGACGCCATCAGACGTCTTATCGCAGATAAGATAGAGGTACTTGAGAAAGTACAGATGAGAAACTCCTTTAGGTAGGTGTAAATATGAAATCATTTGTTAGTAAGGCACAGATGTTTTATGAGAGGGAGAGAGTAGAAAGGAGCAAAGATAATTTTGACATTGAAGAGTTTGGAACACCAAAAATAGTTGTTGTAGGAGTCGGCGGTGCTGGGAATAACACAATTAACAGGTTAAAAAATATTGGCATTGATGGAGCAACAACAATAGCTGTTAACACAGATAAACAGCATCTGATGATAGTAAGGGCAGATAAGAAGGTATTGATTGGAAGGAGTTTGACCAAAGGGCTTGGTGCAGGTGGCTATCCAGAGATGGGAAGGAAAGCCGCTGAACTCGCAAGAGGTACCCTTGAAGAACTGCTAAAAGATGCAGATATGGTATTCATATGTGCAGGCATGGGTGGTGGCACTGGGACAGGTGCCGCACCGGTAATAGCAGAGGTAGCAAAGAAGCAGGGAGCAATTGTCATTGGAATGGTTCAGACACCTTTTAGAGTGGAAAAGGCGAGAATCTGGAAGGCAGAGGAAGGGCTTGAAAATCTGAGGGCACAGGCAGATACTGTAGTCGTGCTTGATAATAATAAGTTAATTGAGTATGTACCGAATTTACCTATTGAGCAGGCTTTTAGTGTGATGGACCAGCTTGTGGCTGAGACAATTAAAGGTGTTTCCAACACAATTACCCAACCTTCCATGATGAACATTGATTTTGCCGATGTTAAGGCAGTGATGGGAGAAGGTGGAGTCGCTGTGATGCTTGTTGGCGAATCGAAGTCACAGAGCAAGGCAAAGGATGTTGTAAGAGACTGTCTGAATCATCCTTTGCTTGAGGTTGATTATAGGGGTGCTACAGGTGCTTTGATACATATCTCCGGTGGGCCTGACCTCGCAATAAAAGAAGCAGAAGAAATAGTAAAGAATCTAACATTTGAGATCGATGAAAGAGCGAATGTAATCTGGGGTGCAAGAATTGATAAGGACTCAGAGGGTGTTGTGAGAGTCATGGCGATTATGACCGGTGTGAGGTCTCCAAACATACTGTCCAGCGAGGAACTTGAGAGACCGTTTACAAGACCGATTGATAATATAGAGCCAGAATTTGATGGAAGCCATGCAAGAAAATCAAAAGCATTATTCGAGGCGAAGACACCGAGAGTAAAAACACCAGCGAAAATTAAACCGATGACCAAGGGAATTCTTGGGGTAAATTTAGGTATAGACGTTCTCTAACACCTCCTCTATTTTTTATTATGATGGTCGATGTCTCAACAATACCGGCTCAGAACTCAATACCCTCATCACTTCTCAGAGGGGTCCTTTCATCATTGCCATTTCAGATTAATTTTCATGATTTAAAATCATTATGCAGTTATCCGTTAAGTTTATCTTCGACCAGCCCGGAGTGGTGTTATGAGAACCCGTGATATTATTATCGTTGTGGGGGCTTTTCTGCTCTTTGCACTTTACCTCGCAGAACTTATTACTCCTGACATACCTCCTCTTTTACTCACAGTAATATTTGCCGTTCTTGCAACTCTCCCATTCTTTGTGAAGAATTCCCGACTCAGATTTTTTGGCTACTTCTTCTTTGGGGCGTTGGTTTACTGGAGTGTGGGAAAACAGCTGGACACACCAGAAATGCTGAAAGATTACTTCTTTATCCTAGCGCTGGGAATCGGTAATGCAACTGCAGCAATAATCTCATCCATTGAAAGAAATGAACACTCCTATACGTACTCAATTTCTGCTGTTGCTGCATATTTTTCCAGTTTTCTGATAGATTACACTTCTGAATATCCCGACATTTCGACACTCATAATAATACTTCTCGTTCTTCTATCTGCAATGTGGGTTCACTTCTTCCAGGATTTGAAAGCGCCACAGATTGGTTTGAGAGAACACCTCACTCAGGCTTTAAAAACAGCAATACTAACCGCTCCAGTATTTCTACTTCTGCTAATCATTCCTGCATACATATACCATGTCCTTAACCTCGACACAAGAGAAATCGGGGTTGTTCTGTTCAGATACTTGCTGCTCTCTTTCGTTGCAACATTTGCAGGAAGCATGCTAAGGGATTTTGTGACATATCTTGGCGGATACAGAAGGGATTATGCAAATAACAGGGCGGTTTTCAGGAAAGTTTAAAACCTCAAGTGGCAGAAGCTCAGATTAGCCAATCACCTTATTTGAGGAGACAACTCCGTCAAGAACTCTATATTTATCGACTACCGTACTGTGTAAACAGCAGTTCATGATTATTGAACCATCCAGAAGGAGTGAACAAGTTACTGTGCTGTTTTCAACCTTCGCTTCATTACCTATCACACTTCTACTAACCTTGCCGTTGATGACGCATCTTTCTCCACAGAGTAGATTCTCCCCAATTTCATCAAGAGCCCTGAGATTGGCTTTCAGCAGGTCAACAGGAGTTGTAATATTCATTCGCCAGCCGTTGAGCCACACGTATTCCACCTTACTGTCGTTTACCAAAAGCTGGAGCATATCAGAAATCTCGTACTCCCCGGATTCAGACCTTTCAACCATTTCAATATAGTTGAAAACCTCGCTGCTGAAGGCGTAGACACCCGCAGGACAGTAACCACCTGACGCCCCGGGTCTTTCCTCAAAACGCCATATTTTACCATTTTTCAAAAATATCTTTGCTCCACTCGATTTTTCTCTATCAAGCATCACAGTGGCAATTGGGTTCTTTGTTGTGTGCAAATCGATTAAATTGTTCAGCTCACCTCTGAAGAAGTTATCTCCCCATATTACTATGAAGTCTTCATCCACATATTTTTCAACTTTTTTTATTGCAGATAACGCCCCATCCCGTACATACTGCTCAACAAATTTCACATCTCTGAGATATTTGAAATCATCTTTTCTATAGCCAACAACAATATAGATTTCATCGATTCCTGCCATTCTGAGTCTTTCCATGGAGTATTCAATTATGGGTTGATTCAGGACTGGTAGAAGTGGTTTAGGCGTTCTGATTGACAACGGCTGCATTCTTTTTCCGACTCCAGCAGCAGGTATCACCCCGATCATGCGGATTACCAGAAGGAATCGAGTGTTCTCTGTTCAACACCTTTAAGCTGTCCCTCGTTATATTCAAACCTCTCAAGAATCCTCAGGACAGACGGTAACACCTGATTCTCGATGTAGTAATCCTTATCGAGCCTGTATCTATGACCATCTATATCAACAAAGCTTTCTCCATCGAATTCATCAATTAAATCGCTTGGAAAAGCTCTGTCTCCAATATTGCCTGTACCCTTCGTAACGACAAAACCAATTTTTGAGCCGATGGGATATACAAATCCTTTTCTCTCAGCTTTTTTTGCGGCTTTAACATGCGCCTGAACACTCTCATATTTTTCGGGCCTTCTTGTAAGTCCTTTGTATATTATATACTCCTGAATTGGAATTTTACCATTTTTTATGTTGTTGACGACTTCCCTGATGTAATCAGCCGCTTTCTCTGGATTTTTCTCCTCAAGGATGATTTTGATAACTTTTCTCTGCACCCTCTTGGCAAGCTCACACCAGTCACCTCTTCTAACCTCAAGACCTTTGACAACAAGCCTGCCATCAGTGGTTAATCCTGCATACCTTTTCTTCTCTACGAAGAACGTTGTTCTGTAGTAATCCTCAATTTCAATCTGTACTGGAAGTTCCTCAGATAACCTTTTTATCAGCTTTTTTACTTCTTTTTCCAGATCTTCAAACTCGAGATTATCCTTTTTGACGAATATACTGTCAGTATCACCATAAAGTACCCTGAATCCCATCTCTTCCGCAATTCTTGCAGATGTTTTGATGAAGTGCCTCCCCCATGCTGTTGTTGCCTCAGCACACTCCCTGCAGTACCATCTTGCCATGTTCCATCCTGTGTAGCCATAGAATGAGTTTGTGAGAACTTTAAGAGTCGCCTGCTTTATGTTCAGCAATCTGTATTCAGAAGAATCGTATTCGAATCCCTTCATTCTCTTTTTTATCTCCCTCCTTCTCTGAATAAGCATCTGAAGAATTCTCTTAAAAAATCCATCCGGATGTTTTCTGAACCTGTGGCCAACCTCAGGCGCAATATAACAGTCTTCACAATCTCCCAGTGTATCGGGGCTTATGTTGTAAGAGATCATTATGGAAGGATACATCGAGGCAAAATCAAGGCAGATGACGTTCTCGTGCAAACCCCTTGCAGGTTCAAGAACAAAAGCCCCCTCATACCTCTGTGCATACTCCGCAGGATTTGGTGCAATCTCCTGAATGCTGTAAGCCTCACTCAGCAGGAAAAGGTCAACCTGCTTCCCTCGTCCACTCCTCGTAAGGTCATCGAGCGGTATCCTTACCATTCTTGACAGCTCGTAGTACATCGGCAGAAGTTCCTCTGCAATGAAGTATGTGTGGAGGACATCCTGTCTTGCATAGGAAATTACCTTCTCCCTGTTTCCCTTCTTCCAGTGTTTGTATATATCCTTTGCTTCTATGTCTGCAATTTCGACCTTTCTCCCGAGAAAATCAGCAATATTCTCCAGTTTTTTTATTTTTACATCAATTGTTCTCATAGCGATATCATAAAGGTCAATATTCAGTCTACCTGCGATCCGGGGTCTTCCACCTTTAATTGTCAATTCACTCCCGTCTCTACCGATATTGAGTTTTATTTTTAATTTTTCAGCTCTTCTCTTAATATAGGGCCAGTCAAACTTATCCTGATTGTATCCAATTATTATGCCCGGGTCAAGTTCATTTATCAGCTCGATAAATCTCCGAATTAATTCGTCCTCGTTGTCTCCGTTTATTATTTCTTCATATTTACCACACTTTACTGCTATAACGATGATGGGGTCTTTTTCAGCATCGGGCATGCCGAAATCTGTGAGCATCTCGCAGTCAAATGCCATAACCTTTAAATCTGGATAATCCTGTTTTTCATCTCTCCTGATTTCCCTTAAATGGTATGCTTTGAAACCTGCTTCCTCTCCATCAAAAACAATACCATCCATACAGGCAAGATTTCTGTCAATCAGGTAGCGGTAAACGAAAGGAATGTCTGCTTCTCTGATTTCGCAGTATTTTGCAACCTCCACCCTGATTTTTGGAACGTGCTGGGGATGTTTTACGAATATTTTAAAGACTTCAACTTCTCTTCCGAGGTATCTGAGCCTCAGCTCCTCTACTCTTTCCGGACTGATTATACCATTTTTTGTGTGACATTTAATCTGAAGTAAGTCTTCTGCTATAACCCCCTCTTCTTTTAAAGCGTAGAAGTAAGGTTTGAACTCTCTGTCGAAGGCAACAAAGACTCCCTGCTCATTTTTACACCATAATCTGATAACTGCATTACCATCTTCAGTAACATAATCTGCGTCTATGAGCCATGCTCTCATTAACAACTTCTCAGAGTGAAGTAAATAAATAAACATTGGTGTTTGCAATTAACTATCTTTTGGTCAGCTATTCCTTTTATCAAAAATTACAAAAGCAAATAAAAATTTATTACCTTCTCAGAAGGTATATTGCTATTATTACTCCCGCAAAAACAAGTGCAATTATTGCAATAATCCCTGTAGGCTGTGTCCACCAAGGTGCTGAAGGAACAGGAGGTGTCGGTACTTGAGTGGTGGTTTCAGATGGTGTCGATTCGGGTGTTTCAGGCGTTTCTGTTACACTCTCAGGTAAAGGTGGAGTGGTCGCTGTGGGTGTTGGTGTGGCAGTTTGAGTTATTGCAGGGGTTGGTGTAGGGGTCGGTATTGGAAAGGGGGTATACAAAATTAACCCTCCAGTATCTTCCCCGGAGGGAGTCTGTGTAGGCGATGGGGTAGGTGTTGGTGTATGTGTTGGTTCACCAATAGCACAGCTAAAGGTCCCATCAATCCAGCTTATTCCCTCCGACTCATTGCCCCATGAATCAAACAATGCACTGTATAAGGTACTTGCCAACTCACATCTCAGCCAACCTCTGCAAGACTCTCTTTTCTCTTATACCAACAGCTACAACCATCCCAATCAAAAGGACATTGACA
>MTMJ01000065.1 GCA_002010045.1 Archaeoglobus sp. JdFR-22
TGGTTCGATACTGAAGGTGAAGGCTGACTGCCCGACTTTTGAGAGGGATTTAAAGATATGGGCTGAGAAAACAGGAAAGACTGTTATGGAATGTGTGAAAAGTGGAGACGTCTGGAATGCCAGAATTCTTGCGTAAAATGAATCTCGTCTCCCGTAAAATGAATCTCGTCTCCATTTTCTGAATATATCGTAATTGTATACTTTTCCTGTTTTTGTATTCGAAATGATTAAATTCATCTATTTGTTTCAGAGTTTATGCGAGTTGCTATAATTTCAGGAAAAAAGGCGCTGTATTATGAAAGCTAAATTTATCATACTTCTGATAACTCTGGATCTGGTTGCATTGTTTATCGGACTGAACTTTGGTTCATCTGGAGTGGATTTATTTGATGGTCTCAGAGATACAACAGCAAAAACGATTATCGTTGATGTCAGAATGCCGAGAGCTCTTGTAGCAATGGCTGTAGGGATGGCTCTTGCTGCCTCGGGAACAATCATGCAGGCTCTTTTCAGAAACCCTCTTGCTGACCCCTACATACTTGGAGTTTCGAGTGGAGCGAGCGTTGGTGCAGCACTGGTCATTGTGGCGGGTATAGCATCAGCTGTAAACATCACCACTGCTGCTTTTCTGGCATCTCTGCTCACAGCTTTTGCAGTTTACAGGCTGGGTAAGACGAGAGCGGGATTGCCAGTCCTGACTCTATTACTTGCGGGTGTTGCCATGGCATACTTTTTATCGGGAGTAACCTCATTTCTCATCTATATTGCAGCGAAGGACATGCATCAGGTTGTTTTCTGGGTTATGGGGGGTTTCTGGACTGCAAACTGGTTTAAACTGAAGGTTATTACTTTACCCATTATTCTGGGAGTCACGTTCGGATTGTATAACTCGTGGAAATTGAATGCTGTGTTACTCGGAGAAGAACACGCTCTGAGCGTTGGGTTGAATGTTGAGGTGTTTAAGAAAAGGATGATAGTAGTTTCTGCGCTTCTGACTTCTGCAGCGGTGGCTGTCAGTGGAGTGATTGGATTTGTTGGACTGATAGTACCTCATGCGATGAGGTTATTAATTGGTGAAGATAACAGAATACTGCTTCCTTCAGCAATTCTTTGCGGAGCAGCGTTTATGCCCTTAGTAGATGTAATTGCAAGGCTGATAACCGAAGGAGAAATACCTGTAGGAATTATCACGGCATTGATTGGCTCTCCCTTCTTCATATTTCTGCTCAGGAGAGGCAAATATGCAGCTTGAGGTAAAGAATATCACGCTGAGTATTAACAGCAATGAAATTCTATCAGATATCACGCTGAGCGTCAATGACGGAGACATGGTTGCCCTGCTCGGGCCCAATGGCAGCGGTAAGACAACGTTGCTCAGAACAATTTACGGAATTCTCAGGACTGAAAAAGGAGCAGTTTATCTTGATGAGATGAGATTGCAGGAGATGAAAATTGAGGAAATCGCGAGATACATTGGTTACCTACCACAGGAAAGGGCAGAGACAAATCTTAAAGTTCTCGATGTTGTTCTTCTTGGAAGGACAACTTACAACAGAAAACCTTCAGAAAGCGATGTTAAAATAGCCCTCCAGTCAATAAGAGATGTCGGGTTGACTGGTTTTGAAAATCGACTTTTTTCTCAACTGAGCGGAGGAGAGAAACAGAAAGTTCTCATAGCGAGAATATTCTCACAGAAGTCGGACATACTCCTGCTTGATGAGCCAACTGCCCACCTTGATATCTCATCTCAGATTGAGATTATGGAGATTTTGAGGGAAAAAACGAGAGAAGGTTCATCCTCTCTGATTGCAATTCATGATATCAATCTTGCATCAACGTTCTGTGACAAAATTCTGATGGTAAAAGATGGCAGGATAGCATTTGCAGGTGGTCTGGACATAATCACTGAAAAAAATATCAGAGAAGTCTTTCAGGCTGATGTTTCTGTAAGGAAACAATCTGGAAGACCATTTGTCGTTCCGATTTCCCGGAAAAAACCTCATAACAACCGAAATAAAAAAATCCATGTTATATGTGGTGGGGGTAGCGGGGAAGAGATAATTCGCCTGATGTCTGACAGAGGATATTCCCTTTCCGCAGGTGTTTTGAATGCTCTTGATTCCGATATCGATGCCATTTTGGGTGTGGGGGATGTGGTAACGGAAGCTCCCTTCTCACCAATCAGCAGAGATTCATACATTAAAAATCTGGAGATGATTGACAGGAGTGATGCCGTAATTCTTACTAACCTCTGTGTAGGAGCTGGAAATCTCCTCAACCTACAGGCAGCTTTAAAGGCAACGGAGAAGAAAAAACTGATTGTAATTGATTCCACACCATTCAAAGAAAGAAATTTTGTGGGTGATAAAGCTGAAGAAATTTACCGGAAGCTTCTGAGCAGAGCGTTTGTTGTAAAAAGCGAAGAAGATGTTCCGAAATTTCTAAGTAAGCTGGTTCAGATGTGATTCAAAACAATCACCAATCACAAAAGTGAAATATTCTTGGGTCAACTCTGATTGAGGTTAAATTATGGAGCACAGTATAGAAGAGCTAATTATTTCTCTGAGAAAAAAGGACTGGAAGGAGAGAAGGACTGCAGTAGAGGCTCTTGGAGAAATTGGCGGCGAAAAAGCAGTTAAAATTCTAATAAACGTATTCAGAGATGACCACTGGAAGGTGAGAAGGGAGGCAATAAGGTCTCTCGTAAAGATTGGAGAACCTGCTCTCGAACCCCTTATTGACGTGTTAAAGACAGACATAAGTTTAAAGATGAGAGAGAATGCAGCAAAAGCTCTCGGGCTTCTAAAGGATTCCAGAGCTGTTGAAGTGTTGATTGAGGCATTGAAAGACGAGGAGGAAGACCTCAGAGACAAAGCTGCTGAGGCGCTGGGAGAAATTGGGGATAGAAGGGCAGTTGAGCATCTTGAGATTACCCTAACAGACCCTCACTGGTTTGTTCGCAAATCTGCAGCAGAAGCCTTAATGAAAATTGAGAACAAGGATATTAGAGATTATACGTGGTGATCTATAACCTCAGAGAGTTTGACAACATCTCCAACCACTATTAAAACCGGTCCGTTCATATTCGTTTCCTTTACTGTCTCGGAGATCGTCAAGAGATCACCTCTGATAACTTTCTGTCTCTCAGTAGTTCCACTCTCAATCACAGCAACAGGGGTAAGGGGGTCCCTACCCGCCTTAATTAACCTGTTACATAACTCCTGAATTGTATCTCTTCCCATCAGGATGACAATTGTACCGTGTAATGGAGCTTTGCTCCAGGCATCAATGTCATCTCTGCCTGTCACCACGAGAATGGAAGAAGAGAACTCAGGGTGTGTCAGGGGTATCCCGGCATAAGTTGGCACAGAGTTTATTGAGCTAACTCCGGGTATAACTTCAAAATCAATTCCCTCTTTTGAGAGGAATTCAGCTTCCACTCCACCTCTTCCAAAGACGAAGGGATCACCACCTTTCAGTCTTGCAATAGTTTTTCCTTCATCAACAAATTTTCTAATCAATGTATGGATTTCATTCTGTCTTATCATACCATTCTCTTTACTTTTCTTTCCCACATAGATTATTTTTTTATTTAAATCTTTTAACATTTTTATTATTTCTTCCCCAACAAGTTTATCATAAAGTATTATATCTGCGCTCTTAATAACTTTCAATGCTTTTACGGTGAGAAGTCCCGGATCCCCCGGGCCAGCCCCTACAAGGAATACTTTACCTTTTTTGCATTTTTGGTTATTATTCATTCAAATCCCGGGATTTTCCATAAAATCTAAAAACTTTTTGGTTTTATCCAGTTGATTCTACAATGATTAATCATGTTAATCTTAAAATTCGAAAGACTTATATGTTCTAAAAAATTCTCTTAAATTCAAATGGAGGTGGATAATGTCAGAAACGCCTTTACTTGATGAATTAGAGAAGGGACCATTCCCTAGTTTTGTGAAAGAGATTAAAAAGACTGCAGAACTACATGAAAAAGCCGAAAAAGAAGTACCAGTGATGGCGAAAGGTGTCTTAAAGCAAGTAGAGACATCATTTAGAGACAAAATCACCCACTGGAAACACGGTGGTATTGTAGCTGTCAGAGGATACGGTGGTGGAGTCATTGGGAGGTATTCCGATCTTGCTGAAGAAATCCCAGAGGTTGCACACTTCCATACCGTTCGTGTAAACCAGCCCTCAGGATGGTTCTATACATCCAAAGCATTGAGGGAAATTTGCGATATATGGGAGAGACGTGGAAGCGGATTAACCAATTTCCATGGCTCAACCGGTGATATGGTCCTGCTTGGAACATTTACAGAACAACTGCAACCGCTCAGAGATGAACTCGCTGAACTCGACACTCCATTCGATATTGGTGGTAGTGGTGGTGATTTCAGGACACCAAGCTGCTGCGTAGGCCCTGCAAGGTGTGAATTTGCCTGCTATGACACACTCGAAGCATGTTATCAAATAACAACTGAATTCCAGAATGAACTGCATAGACCAATGTTCCCATACAAGTTCAAAATAAAGTTTGCTGGCTGCCCCAATGACTGTGTTGCGTCTATTGCAAGGTCAGACTTTGCTGTTATTGGAACGTGGAAAGATGACATAAAAATTGACAGTGCTGCTGTTAAGGAGTATGCAGGTCAGATAGATATTCAGGCAGAAGTTGTTGATTTATGTCCAACGGGCTGCATGTCATGGGATGGAAGTACTCTGAGTATAGACAACGCAAACTGTGTCAGATGTATGCACTGCATAAACAAGATGCCAAAGGCACTTGCTCCAGGAGATGAAAGAGGAGCTACAATTCTGATCGGCGGTAAAGCACCAATGCTCGAAGGAGCGATTCTTGGATGGTTGTTTGTCCCATTCATGGAGATGGAACCACCATATGATGAAATAAAAGATATGGTTGCAGAATTGTGGGAATGGTGGGATGAATATGGAAAGTTCAGAGAGAGGATTGGTGAAACTATCTGGAGACTTGGTATGAGTGAAGCATTAAGGGTTGCGGGTGTTGATGCAGTACCGCAGCATGTACAAGAACCGAGAAACAATCCGTTCATGTACTTTGCAAAGGATGAACTCGTACACTCAGATATCGTCAAGGAATTTGAGAAGAGAGGACTGAAGTTGAAAGGAGAAGCAGGTGAGGAGGATTAAGGAGGGGATACTATGGTAGATCTTGACCAGAGATTAAATGATTGGAAAGAATTTATAGCGAAGAGGAAAGAAAAGGACTATTTTTCAGATTTCGGACCTCCGCACTACGCAAATTTCCTTCCACCGGTAATAAAGAAGAACTATGGTAAATGGAAGTATCACGAGATTTTGAAATGCGGTGTTCTCAAGCATGTTGCAGAGAATGGAGATGCAATTTATTCTGTAAGAGCAGCTTCACCAAGACTTCTGAGTATCTATACTCTTCGAGAGTTCTGTGACCTCGCAGACAAGTATTGCGATGGTTTTTTGAGATTCACAAGCCGAAACAATGTCGAATTCTTGATTACAGACGAGAGCAACATCGATCCACTTATAAATGACCTCAAAGCTATGGGATTCCCTGTTGGTGGAACACATGACGCTACGGCAGGAAAATACGCCCTCTCAAACATGGTCCACACTCAGGGCTGGGTACACTGCCACACACCTGCTATAGATGCAAGCGGTATCGTTAAAGCTGTAATGGACGAACTGTTTGAGTATTTCGAGGAGATGAAACTACCGGCACTCTGCAGACTTGCGTTGGCATGCTGTGCAAACATGTGCGGGGCAGTGCATGCTTCAGACATCTCGATTGTTGGTATTCACAGAACACCTCCTCTTGTTGATGATGACGGTGTAAGAAGAATGTGTGAATTGCCAACAACAGTTGCATCCTGTCCAAATGCAGCAATCAAAGCAAAACCCAAGGAGAAAACCGTTGAAGTTAATGTTGAGAAGTGTATGTTCTGTGGTAACTGCTACACGATGTGTCCGGGCATGCCACTGTTCGACCCTGAAAATGATGGTGCAGCGATAATGGTTGGAGGTAAGCTTTCGAATGCAAGACACCTACCAACTTTATCAAAAGTTGTTGTGCCATGGATACCGAACGAGCCACCAAGATGGCCCGGGGTTGTCGACGTTGTGAAAAAGATACTTGAAACGTGGGCGAGTGAAGCCAGAAAGCATGAAAGATTGATTGAGTGGGCTGAGAGAATTGGCTGGGAGAAGTTCTTTGAGAAGACTGGACTGGAATTCACGCAGCATCTGATAGACGACTACAGGGTTACACCATATCAATATACATCATACAGAGCAACAACTCAATTCAGATGGTGAAAATTTAAATAGTCTGATAAAGACGTTACACTGGTGACCATAAATGGGATATACTGAAGAAGACAAGCAGAAAGTTCTTGAAAAAATGAAGGATAAAGCCTGGAAAACAAGAGACCTGGCAAAAATCCTGAAACTCAATAAGAGGGATGTTGACAAGATTGTTCAGGAATTAATCATGGAAGGAAAGGCAGATTACTGGTCTTCAGGTTCAACAACACTTGTAACATCTAAGGAGTTCTTGGAGGACATGGAAAGAAGAAGGTCTCAGGGCTAATTTTTTATTTCTTTTTTGTTTTTACTTTTTTAATGCAGATTAAGAAGATTAAGCCGGGTACGCTGATTGAGTATGCAGAGCTGAATGATGAGATTTTTGTTGAACTCAGCAATGGTTTAAAGTTCTACGGGCAGAGAGAATTTGAGATTAACAGAATACCTCCCTATCTCACATTTGCTGAATGGAGGCTTGGCATTTCTGACGAGAATTTTCTGAGTTTTATTTGTGTTCTTCTTGAGATATTCTATTTTAATATCTATGAGCAATTTTTCAAGCCTGAAAAGGGAGATGTTGTCGTGGATGCAGGTGCGTTTGTCGGCATGTTTACTGTGAAGGCTGCAAAAGCTGTCGGAGAAGATGGAAAAGTGATTGCAATTGAACCGGAAAAAGAGAATCTGAAGTTTTTGAGAAGAAATGTTGAGGAAAATGAGCTGGATAATGTAATAATTGTTGATAAAGCCCTCTGGAGTGAATCGGGTAAGAAAAGACTCTACCTCGATTACAGGTCTGCTGCAAGTCTTGTTTACCGGAGAAACCGGTATCTGGAGATTGAAGTTGATACACTCGATAACATTGTTTCTGAATTGAATGAGAGTGTTGATTACATCAAGATGGATGTGGAGGGGGCGGAGCTTGATGTATTGAGGGGAGCAGAAGATGTTTTGAAGGGGAATTTGAGTGTCGTAATCGGCGCATATCATGAACTCAATGGTGAGCAGACATACAATCAGGTTATTCCATTTCTCGAATCAAGGAATTATGGGGTGAAGAGGACAGGAGGTATTGTTCACGCAAGAAAATTGAGGAAGCAGCAGTTCGAAGGTGCCTCGACTTCGACTCCATAATTTTTGTTTAATGAATTATCTATCCCATTAATTCCTGTCAGCAATGTTTTTATTTTTTAAAAGTAAATGATACTAAATGTATATTATAACCGTAAAGGGAATTGTTCAGGGTGTCGGATTCCGCCCCTTCGTTTACAGGCTTGCAAAATCAATGAATCTGAGAGGTTATGTGAAGAACACGGGTGATGGCACTGTTGAGATTCTTATTGACAGAGATGTTGACGAATTTATTCATCGTCTTAATTCCGAGAAACCTCCAATTTCTCTCATCGAGTCCACAAGGGTTACGGAGACAGATGGGAGAGCAGAGGATTTCACAATAGAGAAAAGTGGTGGGAGAAGCAAAGAACTGTCTCTACCTCCACCGGATGTGGCAGTATGCGACAAATGTATTGAAGAACTTTTCACACCCACTGACAGGAGGTATCTCTACCCTTTTATTTCTTGCACGGACTGCGGTATGCGATTTACTGTTGCAGAACTGCTACCCTATGATAGAGAGAACACAACTTTTGAGGAATTCCCTTTATGTCAGGAATGCAGTAAAGAGTACTGGGATGTTGATGACAGGAGGTATTACGCTCAATCTATTGCCTGCCCTATATGTGGACCTCACTATGAGCTTTATTACAACAAGAGAACAATCAGGGGTCTTGACGGGATAATCAGAACAGCGGAATTGCTTGATTCTGGGAAAATAATCGGAATCAGGGGAATGGGTGGCTACCACATGGCATCTCTCACAACAGATGACATAGTCTGGAAGATGAGACGTATTCTGCGGAGACCTCAGCAGCCTTTCGCTGTGATGGCAAGAGATATTGGCACTGTTAAGAAATTTGCCCATCTGAGTGAAGAAGAAGAGAAGATAATGAAACACTACACAAAACCAATCACAGTCATCAGGAAAAAATCAAAATTTGATGCTGTTGCGCCTGAACTGGATACACTGGGTGTGATGCTTCCCTACGCTTCCGTCCATCATGTATTATTCAGATTTTTAAAGGCAGATTTTCTTGTAATGACCTCTGCAAACATGCCCGGAGAACCGATGTTTCTGGACGACCCTGAATTGCCTCTTGATGGCATCCTAAGACATAACCTGAGAATTTACAACCGGACAGATGATTCAGTAATCAAGTTCATAAATGGTCACAGAATGGTGATAAGAAGGTCAAGGGGTTTCACTCCGAAGACAATCCCTCTCAATTCCAGTTTGCAAGCCATTGCTCTTGGAGCAGAACTTTACAACTCCATTTCATTACTGAAGGATGGTAAGGCTGTAATGTCACAGTACGTAGGTAATACAGCCAATTTCAAAACATACAACGAGTTCTTCAAGCACGCAGTGAGGTTCTTCACGACCTTCATGAACATGCGCAGAATAGACGCTGTCATCTGCGATACTCATCCACTTTATAACACTTCGAACTTTGCTGAGAAGTTTGCCGAAGAGAGAAAAGCAAGGCTAATCAAAATACAGCATCACTTCGCACATGCCATGTCAGTAATGGCAGAGAAGAATATTGACAGAGCTGTTGGAATTGCTGTTGACGGAGTCGGTTATGGATTTGACGGCAGTATATGGGGATGTGAAGTATTGAAGCTCGATTTTGAGAAAAATGAGTTCAGGAGAACAGGAAGGCTTGAGCTCATACCATTGCCCGGCGGTGATCTTGCGGTCAGATACCCATTGAGGACGCTTTTTTCCATAGTATATAACCAGAATAAAGATTACGAGATGCTGAGACCTTATGAAAAATACCTCAGAGAGAGGGAGACATTTGAAATGCTTGCCAGACAGCTTGATTCAGGAATTGCGATAGCAAACGCATCTTCAGCAGGAAGGTATCTTGATGCAATTTCTGCAATGCTTGAAGCCTGCTTTGAGAGAACATATGAGGGCGAACCGGCGATGAAACTTGAAGCGATGGTAAGGAGTGCTGAACCCTATTACAAACCAGAAATAACCACTGTGAGGGAGACAAGTGTATTTTCAGCCCCATATTACTCAGAATACAATTCTAAAGGAGATGTGAGGGTTTTAAGAATCAATCCTGTGATTTGTGATGCCCTTGAGAGGTATCAGAATGACAAAAAGGAGAGAGAAATAATTGCCCATCAGCTTATTGATTACCTTGCAAAAGGAGTTGTGGAGATGGTATCGAGAACGGCTTCAAAATTCTCAGACAGTGTGGTTATGAGCGGGGGTGTGGCGTATAATTCATATTTCACTCCGCTCGTTGAAAATTATTTAAAGGATAAAGGTCTGAAACTTTACCTTAATAAGGAAGTTGCCGCTGGAGATAACGGAATAAGTCTCGGGCAACTCTATATAACAAAGTATATTGACAAAATTGAATAAAAGGAGGAAGTAGATGATTATCAGAAAAGAAGATGGTGCAGGCGGAAAATATATGGTAGAATTTCTGAGAAAGCATGTCATTTCAAAATTTAATTCGAAAGTTGGCGAGATTTCGCTAGTTGATATGGACGACTCAACCGATTTCCACCCTGATTACATACTGACAACTGATTCTTATGTTGTTGACCCACCTGTATTCCCCGGTGGAAGTATTGGAAGTCTTGCGATATGTGGCACTTCTAACGACCTCTCCGTTCTCGGAGCAAAGCCCTCGTTTCTATCACTTTCACTGATTCTGCAGGATGGGTTTCCTGTGGACACGCTGGAGAAAATACTACATGATATGGAATTCTGGTTAAAAGAAGTTGGTGCTAACATTATTACCGGGGATACGAAGGTGGTGGAGTCGAATATCGGGATTGCTGTAAATACTTCTGGTGTTGGTGTGAGAAACGGGTATCTGGACAGAAACCTTGAAGTTGTGAGGGAATACAGGGACTATCCTTACCGATGGGTGAGAGACTCAGGGCTTTCAGAAGGAGATGCGATAATAATCTCTGGTGGGATTGCAGAACATGGAGCAGCGATAATGGCGAGCAGAGAGGGAATGGAATTCGAGATGAATGTTGAGTCAGATGCATATCCTGTCTGGTTATTCCTCGGTAGAGCGCTTGAGACAGGAGGTATCACAGCAATGAAAGACCCCACGAGAGGCGGTATTGCTGCGACACTCAACGAGATGGCAGAGAAGAGTAAAGTTGGCATTCTTGTTGAAGAGGAAAAAATTCCTCTGAGGGAGGATGTTAAAAGCTTCTGTGATGTGCTCGGGCTTGACCCCCTTATAATGGCTAACGAAGGAAAAGTCGTGATGGGTGTTGTTCAGGAGCGGGCAGAAGAGGTGCTGAAAACATTAAGGAAAGCAGGTCAGAAAGATGCTGAAGTTGTGGGTTATGCTACTTCTGAGTTTCAGGAAGTTGTAATTGAAACCCTGATTGGCACAAAGAAGATTTTGCCAAGCCCCATGGCTGACCCGATACCCAGAGTTTGCTGAGAAATTAATAAATACTGCCTACTTAAAATTCTTATAATTATTTTAATTAAAAAGTTTTTTAGAATTTATTATTCATTATTAATTAAAGAAATTTTTTTACCAAAATTTTTAAATATTGTATAGTAAATAAAACGGAATAATATGGCCGAAGTGGAGATGGATTTAAAGGGATTGAAGTGCCCGCAGCCAATTTTGAAAATTCAGTCAAAAGCTGCAACACTTTCCCCAGGAACAATAATTAAAGCAGTGGCAGACTGTTCCAGTTTTGA
>MTMJ01000068.1 GCA_002010045.1 Archaeoglobus sp. JdFR-22
TGTCAATGTCCTTTTGATTGGGATGGTTGTAGCTGTTGGTATAAGAGAAAAGAGAGTCTTGCAGAGGTTGGCTGAGATGTGAGTTGGCAAGTACCTTATCTGGTATTAAGTAATCTATTACTGACACATTATTACCATCAAAAAAATATATTCCCGACAAATTTTTATAAACTTCATTTCATATTCTTAACAATGTTTCAATTCCAGTGGCTTGTTTTTATGGGCATTGGGATTCTAATGCTTGCATTAATCCTGAATTTTGCATTTAAAGCCTTCAGAATAGTCGGATTTGAGACATATGAAGTAATTGTGATGCTTCTCGCTCCATTAATTCTGGAGTTTATACTGGGACCAGTTTTCCTTGGTAAATATGAAAATATTGAAATCTACGCTGACCCCGCAGGCTTTTTTATTCCCATTATCCTGTCAATAAGATTTCTCGCATCTGGCAGGGCACCTGTAAAAAGAGCAATACTTGGAATAATCTTCATAAGCTATATAGCAAACACTCATTCTATTCCGAGTCACATAGGCGTGATAGTGAAGGATGTGGGTACAATAATACTCATTACATCTCTCTACTCACTTTATGCTTCCAGGAAGCCAGACGAGGCTGGTCCAATCGCATACGTGACCGGCACAACCGGAGTAATAATTGGTGCAGATTTAGCAAATCTGTCAAACCTGACACACGTATTCGGACAGGAATTGAAATTCACAATAGGTGGAGCAGGTATGTTTGATGCGATTTATATTGTAGGATTGCTGTCTGTAGTGGTTGATTTAATAGCTTCGAGTATTGAAGAGATTATAAGAGAAGAATCCAGTTGAGAAGCTTTTTAAAATATGTTCTAATTAAATAAAAACATCGTATCATGATATTACCGGAAAGATTAATAACTAATAAACGAAAAAGTGGAATTGTAACATTAAATGTCTTAGCTTAATCAGAAAATCTAAATATTGTGGATTCCTCCCTCAAAAAGTTTCCGAAGTTTTGTTAGGGTGAAATAATGGAGATAGCAAATCTCGTCGTCTCACATCGGAAGGCAACAATTAAAGAAATTGAGAGAGCATGGCACGGCAACTATCGGACACTTATTGAAAGGGTGCTGTCACATCCAAATATCAAAGAATGTGCTGTTCTTCTAACCTGCAACAGGGTTGAGGTTTATATCGTTGGGCACAGGACAGAGGAAATACTCAAGGGATTTGCAGGAAGAATGAACGTCTCTGAGAGAATTGTAGAGATACATCGTGATGATAAATGCCTTGAACATCTTTTAAGAGTTGCAGCTGGTCTTGAATCGATGATGGTTGGTGAAGACCAGATACTGGGGCAGGTAAAAGAATTCTACAGACTGAGTAAAGAATATGGGGGGATTGGAGATATTCTTGATATTGTATTTTCAAAAGCTATCAATGTTGGAAAGAAAGTAAGGAATCTGACTGAAATAGGCAAGGGGTCTGTATCAATTGGTTCTGCGGCAGTCGAACTCGCAGAAAAAACCCTTGGAACGCTAAGAAACAGAAAGGTTCTGATAGTAGGCGCGGGGGAAATGGGGACGCTCGTTGCAAAGGCGATAGCACATAAAGAGTGCGAAGTGTTCATAGCCAACAGAACGTACTCAACCGCAGAAACACTTGCAGAAGAAACGGGAGCCAATGCTATTGAATTCAACCAGCTTGAGAGATATATGGTTGGTTGTGATGCTGTGATATCAGCAACGGCCGCTCCACACTATGTAATCCGGAAAAAGACTGTAAAGGATGTGATGAAAGTCAGGAATGACAGAATGCTCATCATAGATATTGCATTGCCTAGAGATGTTGAGGAACAGGTGGTTGAGATTCCGGGCGTAATCCTGTACACCATAGATGATTTGAGAGAGATTAGCAGGGAGAACCTTAAGAAGAGGATGGAGGAAGCTAAAAAAGCCGAGAGAATAATTTCTGAAGAACTTGACCATCTGAAGATGATGTTGAAGGACATAAAGGCAACTTCTGCAATATGCTCAATGTATTCCTGCGCTGAGGAAATTAAAAAGCAGGAGATACTGGAACTTTACAATAAACTGGCAGCAAAACACAATATTGATGAAAGTATCCTTCCCGTACTTGAGGATTTTGCAAATTCTTTTCTGAAAAAATATCTCAGAAAACCTACAGTAAGGCTGAGGGTTGCAGCGAGAAATGGGATGCCAGAAGTGATTGAGGCTATTGAATACCTATTTGGAGGTGAGGATTCTGAATTACCCGGAATTAAGAATGAGGAGATTAAGAAAAAACATTCTGAGACCTCTTTTTAAGGAAACTATTCTGAGTAAAGATGATTTAATAATGCCTGTTTTTGTTGATGAGAATCTGAATTCAAAGGTTGAAATTTCCTCAATGCCCGGTTATTATCGTCTCTCTATTACCGAATCTGTCGATGAGATTGGCAAAGCAATGGAGAAAGGATTGAGAGCATTTATTATATTTGGAATTCCCTCAAGCAAAGATGAAGTTGGTACTTCAGCATTCATAAGTGATGGAGTTGTTCAGAAGGCAATCAGAGGAATAAAAGAAGAATACAGCGATGCAGTGCTGATTACAGATGTATGCCTGTGTGAATACACAACTCACGGACACTGCGGTTTAATCGAGGGCAATGAAATACTGAATGATAACACTCTCCCGATACTTGGAAAAACTGCTGTAAGCCATGCTGAAGCAGGTGCAGACATGGTTGCACCATCGGGAATGATGGACGGTATGGTAAAAGCAATCAGAGAGAGTCTTGATTCTGCAGGTTTTTCAGATATGCCAATAATGAGCTACGCAGCAAAGTATGCTTCAGCTTTCTATGGACCATTCAGGGAAGCAGCAGAAAGTGGTTATTCATTTGGAGATAGAAAGAGCTACCAGATGGATATTCACAACAGTAATGAAGCGATAAGGGAAGTTGAGCTTGACATTAAGGAAGGAGCTGACATTGTAATGGTTAAGCCAGCTTTAGCTTATCTGGATGTCCTTAAAAGAATAAAAGATGAATTTGGAGTGCTAACAGCAGCTTACAATGTGAGCGGAGAATACAGCATGGTTAAAGCTGCCGGGAAGCTTGGATGGCTGGACGAGAAACAGATAGCCTACGAAATCCTTGTGGCAATAAAAAGGGCTGGGGCAGATTTGATTATTACATATCATGCCATGGATATTGTTGATTTATTGAAGTGATACTCTCAGTGATTCTGTAAAAAAATTGTAAAAAATTTTATATATTCCTGATCATTTATTTAGGTTAGAATGGAGAAGAGAAAGAATTTTTGCCTGAATCTGCTTCTAAGATCAACCACATTGATTCTTATTCTAAGCGTCATTTATCTTTCAAACGCAGAAGAGAGGAGAATTGATGTACTGAACCCTCACTCATATCCGGTTGTGGGTGGAAAATGGACCGTTCACTTTCATACAACAGATTCTGGAGAGCTGAGAATAACAGACCATTCCTATCCAGACGTTGAATTTGAAGAACTTTATGCAAAAACCGGTGATGGACTGGTTAGTGTTCCCGCGATAATAAAAGGTAAGAATATAATAGCTGACTGGAGTTACAGAGAAGGTCTGGTTGTCTTTAAAGTGAAGTCCGCAGGAAAACACCTTCTTGAGTTCTCATTTGGCAACACTGCTTTTGCTGAAAATCAGGCTGGAAGTATTTCGGTTCAGAGGGGGACAAAAATAGCAAGAGGTAGTCAGATAACAGATACCATTTCTGAAGTAAATCCAGCAAAGGCATTCGTACTCTTCAGGGCAAATACAAACGATGCAACGCCAGATGACTGGCAGTTCACCCCGAATATTACTGACACTACAGTAACATTCACCAGATACGATGGTGGCAATAAATTCTCCCGAATCCGATGGCAGGTGGTTGAGAGCAGTAGCATAAGTGTTCAGAGGGGAGAGGAGGTTCTTTCGAAAAGAGTAGCAGCTGTAAACGTAACAATAAATGAAGTTGATTTGAGCGAAGCTTTCGTCATAGTTTACGGAAGGTGTGCAGACGAGAATAGGGGTGACAACCATGCAGGGTTCTTTGCAGCAAAGCTTACCAATTCAACCAATCTTTTGCTCAGGAGAGGAAATGAGAACAAATGTCGGGCAACGGTGTCATGGCAGGTAGTCGAGTGGGATGGAGCAAGAGTTCAACAAGGTGAATCTGTCATTCCAGATTTACATGATAATGTAACCGCTTCAATAAATTATGTCGACCTCACAAAATCGTTTTTGGTTTTTGGTACGGCAAGCATCGGAAGTGATGCTGGAATGGATTCAAATCTGATTCAGGGAAAATTTTTATCTCCGACTGAAATAATGTTCACTCACGAACCCGGGACAACCTACGGAAGTTCTGAGAGAATTATAGACTGGTATGTGGTGGAGATTCCAGAAGCAAGTGTTCAGAGCGGAAATGTAGCTTTGAACAGCGACACGGTTGTATCGATAAATGAAGTCAATCCTTCAAGAAGCTTTCATGTTTCTTCAGGGTGGAATACAGGTGGTGGTCAGACATATTCTAACAGTCTATATACAATAGAACTTGCCGATAGCACCACACTTTCATTTGATAAACAGACCACTTCACAGACGCAGAATATCACATGGTTTGTTGTGGAGATTCCAGAAGTCTCAGAAGTAATTGATGTCTCGGTATCCAACATCCCAATCGACTTTGGGAGTTTAAATCCGAATACAACAGACAATCAGCCAGTAAGTGGTGGATGGCCAGTGAATGTAACTGTCCACTCAACAACAAATGTTATGTGGAACCTTAGCGTGAAAGCTTCTGGAGATTTTTTGGGCCCAGGAGTGATTCCTATCTCAAACCTCGAATTTGGAAATACGTCTGCGAATGTTGAGGAGCAGATGTCGACCGAGTATAAAGGTCCGGAGTTGTTTGATGATTGGTACAACCAGTCACCCCCTTCTTCCGACACAGTAAGGTCAATTTATCTTGACCTCACTATCCCACCAGGGACGGAAGCTGGAGACTACAGCACTCAGATTTTCATTAACGTTACACAGGTATGAGTTATTAAAATTTAATAAGAGTTTTTATTTAAATTTTTATTCTTATGAAGAGCTGGGCATACTGGAAAAATATATATATTTTGATTATCCCCATTATAATCATGAGTTGGCAGGAAATATTAAAAAATGCGTATATAAGTGGTTTTGGTGTGCTTTTGATGGTTGCTGCTCTATTGGTCTTTACAACTCCACAGCCGGTAAATTCAGAAGCTTACAACGAAACAACGACTTTTTGCAATGTTTCCGTTAACTACATAATCGATGTATCTATATCTAACGTTCCAGTGATTTTCGATAGCCTGAATCCCGGAACTTCAGACAATCAGCCGACAAGTGGCGGATGGCCAGTTAATGTAACTGTCCACTCGAACACCAATACTGCGTGGAACCTTAGTGTGAAAGCTTCTGGAGATTTTTCGGGACCCGATACACTCTCTATATCAAACCTCGAATTTGGAAACACTTCCACAAATGTTGAGGAGCAAATGGATACAAGTTACGTCTCACCTTTTACAGACTGGGTTCAGCAGGCGGATCCCTCATCTGATGTTACAAGGTCGATATACTTTGATATGACTATTCCATCGGGAGCAACAGCCGGCGATTACTCAACCACACTGTATATCAATGTGACGCAGTATTCATCATAGCAAAGCTAATATAGTCTGAACAACGAGATAAAAAGGAAGGAGGTCTGGAAATCAAGTATACAGTAGTTATATTAATTGCCCTCGGGTTTCTGTGCATGAGTACACCGGTTCTTGCACAGGAAGACGCCCCGGTGTACAACTTTGGAACCATGCAGGCAGACAGAAATATCATGATTGGACCTGGAGAGACCGGCGATGCAAAACTCTACTTTTTTAATATTCATGGTAATAGAATTACACATATAAGATTGTATGTAAAAGAGGCTCCGGAAGGGTGGAATATCGAAATTAATCCAGAAGTCCATACAGAGCAATTCAAAGTTTCAGGGCTGACTGTTAATTCAACAGAAAACCTCTATGTTGAGCCATCAGTTTCGACACCTGATATACCAGAGGATAAACCCGAAGGTCTGGAATACATAAGGATGGAGGGCGTTGATGGGTACATACCTGCGAAAGTTGTAAAAATTACCATTAGAGTTCCAGAAGAAGAGGAAGCAGGAAAAACATTCAGAGTCGGAGTCGAAGCAATTGCGAACTGGTTCGGGCAGAAAGGCATGGTTACATTCTCCCAGTCAAGAACATTTGACTATTATATAACAACTATCTCCAAGGAATACAGCGAAGAAGTTCTCCAACCTGAGAGATCGGAGAAAACCGTCTCAGAAAAAGGAAATCTGTTCGGAGAACTTCCAGAGACATACATTGTAATAGGCATCCTGATTCTGATAGTTCTGCTTCAGTTAATATTATACATCAGAAAAAGATGAGAAAAAATGAATTTTCTCCAGAGGATTCCGGGGATAACTGGCAGGCTATCGGTCGGAGGAATTTTTAAGGTTCTACTGGTGTTTTTTTTACTCTGTCTTATACCAAGTAACGTAATTTCAGGTCAGACAGAAGTGAAGGTAACGGTAAACGAGAAAAAGTCACTTGAGATTTCTGAATTCGTTATCAATCCCTCAACTGCCAGCAGGAACCAATTGATTGAATTCGGTCTTAAAATTGAGAATACAGGCAATACGCGCCTAAGCGTTACCCCTGAAATCCTAATTTACCATGGTTCTGAGTTAGTTGAGAAAATCAGTTTTGGAGAGCTGGTAATCAATGCAGGAAGTTACATGGCTCTCAGCACTTCCTGGAATACTGGAAGGAGTTCAGATGGTGTTTACAATGCGATTGTTACGATTTCATATGACAATACCACTATAACGCAGGCTGGAAGCTTTTACATAAAACCACCTGAAAACACACAGGTCAGGAGAAGTGGTGGAGGAGGTGGAGGGATAGTCTTTATCCCGGGTACTTCCGATTCAGATATGCTTGAAAAAGTGGCAGATAATATTGAGCTCGTTGAAGTTCCAGTTCTGATTGAATTAATAAGAGGTGAAAAATCCGTTTTCTATCTTGGAATAAGAAATAAGCAAGAATTACCTCTAAATAACCTTGAATTGAAAGTCAGTGGAATTCCGGATGAATGGATTCGGTTTAATAACAGAATCAGTATTGACTCAGGTTCAGAATTTGAAATTGACTTTACAGTTATCCCTGACAGAGTAGGAGACTACAGAGCCGGGATTACAATCTCTGGAGAGGAATTTGAAACAGATACATCGTTTATTATAAGAGTAAAGGATTATCCAGAGGATTGGACGTTTCCTATTATAAACCGAAACGTAGTTTTGAAAGATAAAGACGAAGTACGGGTTCTTCTTAAAATAGAAAATAATGGCATTGATACTGAAGAATTTGAAGTGATTGAGACGATACCAAAATCACTTGCTTCCAGCATAGACCAGTTAAGATTTGACAGAAAACCAGATGATATACTGGAACCTGATCCGGTTGTGAGGTGGATTGTGAAAGAACTCAGGAATGGAGAAACAGTCAATATATCCTACGTAATCTTAAATAAGACGGATGACTTGAAACCAGCGATTTACTGGCCAGTAAAGCAGATATTAAAGCACGCACAAACTACATCCCCTGAACCTGTAGAAGACGTGGAGAGTCAGGAGGTCGAGAAATTCATTCCATCACTCTATACCGCAATAATCCTGCTTGATACTATTGTAATAATTGGTGTCATATTCGTCTTTGTTCAGGTAAGAAATTATCTCAGAAGAAGATAGACCTCTCTATCCACTCAATAAACTTTAAAAAACAATACTAGTTTATAACTTTCATGAAGCATGATAAATCCAGAAATCTTTATGATGTAGCAGTAAATCTGATGCCGGGTGGTGTGAGCAGTCCTGTCAGGGCGGTAAAACCGTATCCATTCTTCACAGCATCTGCAAAAGGTTCTAAAATTATCGATGTTGATGGAAACGAGTATATTGACTACTGCATGGCTTATGGCCCCCTTATACTTGGACATTCTCCTGATGAAGTTGTGAATGCCGTTAATGAGAAGCTCGATGATGGAACTCTTTATGGAACGCCGACGGAACTTGAGATAGAGTATGCGAAACTGATTACCAAGCTTTATGCCGGCATTGATATGCTGAGATTCGTCAACACAGGCAGTGAGGCAACAATGGCTGCTTTAAGACTGGCAAGGGGATTTACAGGCAAAAACAAGATTGTTAAAGTGGAAGGCAGTTTTCATGGGGCACATGATGCAGTTCTTGTGAAAGCAGGAAGTGGGGCAACCACTCATGGCATTCCGAATTCTGCAGGTGTGCCAGCTGAATTCGTTAAGAATACACTTCAGGTTCCTTATAATGATACAGAGGCATTAACAGAACTTATAGAGAAGAATAAAGATGTTGCTGCCTTAATTCTTGAACCCGTTATGGGCAACTCTGCCCTGATTCTCCCGGAGGAGAGATATCTAAAAGAGATAAGAAAAATTACTGCTGAGAATGACGTTCTTCTTATTTTTGATGAAGTTATAACAGGTTTCAGGGTTGCCGCAGGTGGGGCTCAGGAATATTTCGGTGTTAAGCCTGACATAACAACTCTCGGAAAGGTTGCAGGTGGTGGATTCCCAATCGGGATATATGGTGGAAGTAAAGAGATAATGGAGAATATAGCTCCAGCAGGAAGTGTTTATCAGGCAGGAACTTTCAGTGGGAACCCGATTAGCTTGACTGCAGGCTACACAACCGTGAATTACCTGATCAAAAATAATATACACTCGCTAATCAACAATATCACTGAGAACCTTGCATCCGGAATCGGTGATATAATTCAGGAAGTAGATATTAACTGCTCTATCGGGCATTTTACGTCAATGTTCTGCCTTTACTTTGGAGATAAACCGAGAGATTATGCTGAAGCGCTTAATCTCGAGAAGGACAGGTTCATCAAGCTTTACTGGATGCTTCTTGAAAAGGAGGTTTTCTTCCCGCCATCCCAGTATGAGACGTGTTTTGTCTCTGCTGCTCATTCAGGTGAGGACATCGATAGAACGATAGAGGTAGTTGGAGAATGTCTAAAATCGTTTTAGGGACAAGAGGGAGTAAATTAGCCCTTGCCCAGGCTGAGAAAGTCTTAAGAGAACTCAAAAACGCGGATTATGAAGTTGAAATCAGGATAATAAAGACTCCTGGCGATATCATGAAAGATAAACCACTGCACGAGTTTCTTGGCATGGGGGCATTTGTGAGAGTCATAGACGAGTCGCTTGATGATGGAGACATTGATGTAGCTGTACACAGCATGAAGGATGTTCCAAGCAAAATTAAAGGTGTTATCGCAGCAGTTCTTGAGAGGGAAAGTCCATGTGATGCCTTTGTGACAAGAGATGGGTCAGATATTGAGAATCTTAAAGATTATGCGATTGTTGGAACTTCAAGCCTGAGAAGGATTGCACAGCTGAAGATGTACAGAAGTGATTTTAAAATTGAGCACTTGAGGGGGAACGTTGATACGAGACTGAGAAAACTCAATAACGGACAGTATGACGCAATTCTGCTTGCTGAAGCAGGTCTGATAAGAATGAGAATGACAGAGAGAGTGAAATATCAGGCGCTGGACCCCCATGTTTTTGTACCCTCAGCGAATCAGGGAATTATCGCGGTTGAGACAAGGAAGGATGAAGAAGAACTTGTATCTTTCATGAATCATGAAAAAACATTTATTGAAGCCATGGTTGAGCGGGAGGTAATCAAAGAGCTTGGGATTGGGTGTGCAATTCCTGCCGGAGTATATGCAAAACTTGATGGAAAAATTGAACTTATCTGCGAAATTCTGTCTCATGATGGCCGTGATTCAGTAAGGGTTGAGGAGGTACTGAATCAAAAAACAGCTATTGAGGAAGCACTAGAGGTTGCAAGAACTATCAGGGAGATAGGAGGGGACCTGATTGCCACCGGGTAAGGTTTTCATAGCTGGAAGCGGCCCCGGAAGCTTCGAACTGATAACAAAAAGAGCCATAGAATTGATTGAGCAGGTGGACGTCATTCTGTTTGACGAGCTTATCGGTGCTGAACTCAGGAATATCATTGAGAAGAGTGGAAAGGAAGTTGTTGATGTGGGTAAGAGGGCAGGAAAGCACAAGAAAAAGCAGGATGAAACAAACAGGTTGCTTATTGAATACGCAAAGAAAGGTAAGAACGTATTGAGGATTAAAGGTGGAGATCCTTTCATTTTTGGTCGAGGGGGAGAAGAGGCTGAAGTTCTCGCAGAGGCAGGCATCAAATTCGAGATAGTGCCCGGGGTTACTTCAGCAATTGCTGCTCCAGCTTATGCAGGTATTCCTGTAACCCACCGGGGATATGATCCTGCTGTGGTGTTTCTCACAGGTAAGGAAGCTCCTGGAAGAGATAGAACGAACTGGGAAGCTCTTGCGAAACTCAATGCTACCATCGTTATTTTGATGGGGGTAGCGAATCTGAGGAGGAATGCTGAAAGATTGATGAAACATGGCAAAAGCCCTGATACACCCGTTGCCATAATCGAGAAGGGTTGTACAAAAGAGCAGAGGGTTGTTACGGGAAGGCTGAGAAATATTGCTGATATTGTGGAGAAAGAAGGTGTCAAGGCACCAGCCGTAATTGTAATCGGTAATGTTGTTAACCTGAGAGAAAAACTTCTTCCTTTTCTTGATTTTTGAATTTTTATTAAGGTACTTGCCAACTCACATCTCAGCCAACCTCTGCAAGACTCTCTTTTCTCTTATACCAACAGCTACAACCATCCCAATCAAAAGGACATTGA
>MTMJ01000035.1 GCA_002010045.1 Archaeoglobus sp. JdFR-22
AAGGCAGATGTACCAAAGAGATATCTCAAGAGGAGGGTTTATGTGATTGTTACAAAGTATGTGGTAGAAGAATGAGTCTGTGAATTTTGTCCCAAAACCACAGAATAGGATAAAAGATATATACACCTTACGAACAATTGTTTTAAAAAAACACAGGTAGATGGAGTTGAAGAGGGCTAAAAATTTTGAAGATATGCTGGAATTAAAGCCCGTAACAGATGAGGAGTTTGAGGAGCTTCTCAGCGATAGACCAAAAAGGGACTATAAAAAGGACAAAAAATTCAAAAAAGGGAAAAAGAAATTCTATTAGTTTTCATTTTTTTATTTAATATATATTTTTCATCGATTTGATGTAGTTTTAAGCAACTCCAGTACATTTTTTTTCGCCAGTCATCTTTATTTTCTCAGCCTGTCTTTTTTACTATTCTGAAAATGCATAGTCGGAAGTTAAAAGCGAAATAATAAACATCACAATACTGAATGAACCAATCAAACTGAAAGAATACATAATCTCCTCGAAGTTGGTGCCTCTTATAGAATAGGAGAGGGCATATATCGTGGATGAGATTATCGGGAATATTATGGGGAACATTATTACTGGGAGTAATAGCTCTCTTGCTCTTGATTTTAAGACGAGAATGGATAGAGAGGATGCAACAATGACAAAGCCTGTATTGCCAATAGTTATGGCTGAAATAGCAAGAAGGGGGTTTGCAATCCTCAAATCAAAAAGAGCTATGAATACAGGGAGGATGATGATCTCCATCAAAATCATGAGGACAAGATTATAGAGCATTTTTCCAACCAGAATGTCAGCAGGACTTAATGGTGATATTTTCAATCCATCGAGGGTTTCAAGCTCAACCTCTCTTAAAAAAGCTCTTGCATAGCCAATCATCCCGACAAAAAGAAATACAAGCCACAGTAAAGCGGGAGCAACATCTGTGGCAGCACTGGCAGGCACAGCCACACTGAACATCATGGAAGTGATGAAAGCAAAGAGGAGCATTAAGTTTAGAGTGTTTTTCGTTCTGAATTCGATTTTCAGGTCTTTATTTGTAACCTCCAAAAACTTCATCCAATCATCCTCTACCAACTATCTCCATGTAAATTCTCTCCACCTCGTCATCAACATCCGAGAAATGGACTATCTGCCCACTGGAGATTATAGCAACTTTATCGCAGATTTCTATCTCCTCAAGACTGTGGGTTGCAAGTAAAACTGTTCTTTTATCCCTGTATTCATTCAGATATTCAAGTAATTCTCTTCTTCCAACGATATCAAGCCCGCTTGTTGGCTCATCAAGAATCAGGAGTTCAGGATTGTTCAGGAGCGCCCTCGCAATGGACAACCTCTGTTTCATCCCCCTCGAGAACGACTTGACAGGCGTGTTTTTTCTTTTCTCGAGACCCATTTTTGTTAAAAGCTCGTCAATTCTGTTGTTAAGATTCTCAACATCATATATCCTGCCATAAAAATGCAGATTTTCGTAAGCTGTGAGGTCGTTATAGAGGAAAGGATTGTGAGATACCATCCCAATCATCATTTTCAGCTGTCTGTTGAACTTCCATGGTTCAAAGCCAAATACAGTCACTTTTCCTGATGTTGGCTTCATTATCCCACTGATTAATCTGAGAAGAGTAGTCTTTCCTGCACCGTTGGGTCCAAGCATTGCAACAGCAGTGTTGTTCTCAATTCGCATGCTGATATCTCTGATAGCTTTAAACGTGCCGAAGCTCTTTTTCACGTTCTCGAGGACAATTCCTTCCTTCAAACCAAATCCCTCATGAGGTTTCTTATTCCTGCTGCAATTCCATCCACTTCTATGCAGTCTCCCTTTGCCCCATCCCCAACAATATACAGGTTTTTATACGGGGTTCTGTAACCTATATCATTGCCTGCTTTAATTCTGTTAACTGGCCAACCATTACTATAACTCTGTATTGCGATTACTTCATATTTGTAGTTTTTGAGCAACTCTTTGAGGTCTGAAAGCCCCAGATTGATTTCATATTTCAGATTGGATGTCAGAACTGCCTGATGTGCCATCAACAGATGCTTTCCACCCGGTGCAAGATTCGGGTCTGCGTTTGTCACCTCATTTAAGCCAGAAATTCTTTTCAACTCAGGGGTGAACAGAACTCCAGTATTACCGATAAAAGGCTCTTCAAGAGCGATTGAGAACTTAACACCACTGCTTGGCTGAAGCTTTGAAGCTCTTCGAATGTATTCTTCATCTCCGAGAATTCTCGCAGTTAAATCGTGACCAATATTCGATAAAATCAGGTCGTATTTCAGCTTTTCTTTAAGTTTTATCCCTTCTACAATGTCATTTGAGAAGAATATCCCCTCAACCTTTTTTCTGAGATTAACAGTCCCATCATTGCTTTTTATTATCTCAGTCAGTGAGTCAATTATAGCTTTGCATCCACCTATCGGGATGCCTGGACCTCCAAATTTCTCAACATTCTTGACAATGGAGAGGAATTTTGAAAATTTTATATCGGAAGGTGTTATACTTAACGACCATCCAAGAAACGACCTCAAAAAGTTAGCTGTAAAGGTGTCAATACCCTCTTCGAATTTATCCAGTGTTCTGTCTCTGCGGAAAATTTTGTGGAGAAGATACCATTTTATCATCTTATTTCTCGAACCTCTTGGAAAGTCTTTCCTTCTCACTGTCTTCAGCTCTCCTTCCCATAAAGCCAGTCCTTCAGGCTTTGAATCCTCAATTTCAACTTTACTGCCCACCTGCTTCAATATTTTACCGAGCGGTCCCCTATTTCCATGGGGTATCATATGCAATGCTCCGGTTGAAAGCTGAAAGCCTTTATACGGAATATTTGTAAACCTGCCTCCGGAAAACGGCAATCTGTCATAAATATCGACGCTATTGCCTTCTTCAGATAGAATTGCAGCAGATAAAAGTCCACCAAGACCTGCTCCAATAATCGCAACTTTCATCATTCCACGAGCCTTATTGCCTCAACCGGACAGTAACGCATACATCTTTTGCAATCAGAACATTTTTCCCTGTCAATTTCTGCATTTCCCAGAACGTTAATTGCTTCTTCCGGGCAGACAAGCATGCAGAAAGCGCATCCGACACAGTAATTGGCTACAGCCATCATTTCTGTGTTGTGTCTTCTCTGCTGTGTTAAAAAATTTGCGATTGGCAAATCCATTTCATATTGGACTGAGTCTATCCTTCCTAAGCTTTGTTCGGGTAATTCTTACACTTAAATGTTCTCATCAATTATTTTTATTAAGACATAATTTTCAATTAACAGAAAATTTATAAACAATGAATTACAAATTGAACTCTTACCTGTGAGGTGGTGAAAATTTGGGTGGAAAGATTAGAATAACAACTCATTCAGTCTGGGCAGACTGGGAAACTATAAGAGAGGTTTATGACGGGGAAGGGAACCGCATTGAACCGCTGGAAGTGGAAAAGGACAATTCGAGAAAGGTTACATGCTGGTACTGCCAGGGAAAAGGCTGGCTCTCAAATCCATTTTCTGAGGCTGGGAGAATTAAAGCAAAGTCATGCCACAGATGCAATGGAACGGGCAGTGTTGTTCTCAACAGAAGGAGTTTCAGAGTGAGTGCTACATTTGATGCCGAAAGTGTCTTCTTAATTAAGCGTTTTGAAAGGAAAGGCAATTTTATCGAGGTTACAGAAATTTCTCCAAGACCAAAAAAGCGATAACGATTAAATTTTCTCCATCAACTCAGAGTACTTCTTGATTCTTATGTCGCTTCCTTCATATTGAACGAGCCATGTCATCCAGCACAGCTCGATTGGTCTGTGTCCGGTCGCTCTACCAATCTTCTCAATTTTTTTAACAAATTCTAAGTCATCTTCTGGAATTTCTACACCGGATTTTTCTCCAATCTCCTTAAAAACCCTCTTAACTATTTTATCGGGCACCACAGTGTCTATTCCACCCATCATCCTCAAATACTGGTATGTGTTGATTCCCACTCCTCTAATCTCACCTATTGGGTCTTTTCTCCATCCTTCGAGAGTGCTTTTACGAGCCCATCGGATTATAGCCCCTCTATCATTGTTGTGGAGTCCTGACAAATGTCTGGCTATTTCTTTCGCTGCATTCCAGCTTCTCCTGTTCTTCCATACTGCAGTCAGCTCATCAATTTCATACTCAGCAAGCTCCCGCAGCGTTTGAATTTCATCAGTTTCAATAAACTTCTCTTTGAATTCAAAAACCTTCGGAACTACTGCATTGAAATAATTCAAACCCAGTGAGACAAAGGAAGCATCAACAACCATCAAAACAACGTCTCCACTGTACCTCTTAACCTCAAGACATCTGCTGCAGTGTCTCTTTACATCCGGCACCTGTTCCATATAACCGTCAATGACTTCTTTCAGGCTCTTCATAGTTGATTCTCTCAAGAACCCTCCCAACTCTTTTCTGAATTTCTCTCTAATCTGTCAATGTCTTTCTCAGCTCCTGTAAATAAGTAGTTTATGCTCTACATCTTCAGCAGTCTCGCATTGATTGAAACGATTACCGTGCTGAGGCTCATCAAAACAGCACCGAAAGCAGGAGTAAGCAGTATGCCGTAAGCATATAGGATACCTGCCGCAAGCGGAATTGCAAATGCATTGTATCCGGTAGCCCACAGCAAGTTCTGAAACATCTTTGAATAGGTTTTCTTTGACAGCATTATGATATCAGCAGCATCCCTGGGGTCATTCCTGACAAGTACAATGTCAGCAGTCTCAACTGCAACATCTGTTCCAGCACCTATGGCAATGCCAACGTCTGCCTGAGCTAAAGCTGGAGCATCGTTAACACCATCTCCAACCATTGCAACCGCATAACTCTGCTGTACCTCCTTTATTTTATTTGCTTTTTCGTGAGGCAGAACTTCGGCAAAGAAATCATCAAGTCCAAGCTCCTCGCTAACCCACTTCGCAACATACCTGTTATCACCGGTAAGCATCATACACTTTATTCCCATTTCCTTAAGTCTACTTATTGCTTCCTTTGATTCCTTTCTTACGATATCAGCCAACGCTATTGCTCCTGCCGGTTTTTCATTTTCAAGCAGAAAAACAACGGTCTTACCCTGCTGTTTTACTTTCTCAACTTCCTCATCACTGATTTCTATTCTGTTCTCTTTGAGATATCCGGGACTGACAACTTTCAACTTCTTTCTATCTACAGCACCTTCAACCCCCTTTCCAGGGATTGCTTTAAAATTCTCAACGTGTTTTAGCTCAATTCCTTTCTCTTTTGAGCTGTTTACAATACCTTGGGCGATAGGATGCTCTGAACTTGCTTCAAGGGATGCTGTCAGCATTAAAATCTCATCTTCACTTTCATCTGAAAGAGGAATTATGTCCGTAACACCGAACTTGCCTTCTGTAAGAGTTCCTGTTTTATCAAAAACAATAGCCTGCAAATCCTTGGCTCTCTCAAAAGCCTGTCTGTCTCTTATAAGTAAGCCGGACTTTGCTGCAAGTGAAGTTGAGACTGCAACAACTAAAGGAACTGCAAGTCCTAAAGCATGAGGGCATGCGATAACCATGACGGTAACTGCTCTCTCAATTGCAAAAACAAAGTCTTGACCAAACATGAGCCAAGCAATCAGAGTTATGGTACCAACTGAAAGGGCAATGATAGTCAGAAAAAGAGCAGCCCTGTTGGCTAAATCCTGTGTTCTTGACTTGCTCTCCTGAGCTTCCCTTACAAGCTCAATAACCTGATTCAGATAAGTCTCTTTACCAGTCTTTTTAACCTCCACTGTTATCGAGCCTTCTCCATTTATAGAGCCACCAATGACTTCATCTCCTTCCTTCTTTTCCACTGGTTTTGATTCTCCAGTGAGCATTGCCTCATTAACACTTGTTTTCCCCTCAATAACCACACCATCAACCGGTATTTTCTCTCCCGGCTTCACGAGAACTTTATCTCCTGCCTTTAACTCCTCAACCCTTATATCAACAGTTCCTGAATCCTTCACCAGATGAGCAATTGTTGGCATAATCTTGACAAGCTCTTCCAGAGCTCTTGATGCTCCCATCACTGACCTCATCTCAACCCAGTGCCCGAGCAACATAATGTCGATAAGGGTTGCAAGCTCCCAGAAAAAGTATTTTCCAGGCAAGCCGAAGACGACAGCTGAACTGTAGAAGTATGCAACGCTTATAGCAACAGCTATGAGAGTCATCATTCCCGGAGTTTTTGCCTTCAGCTCATTGAATATACCTTTAAGGAAAGGATAACCACCGTAGAAGTAAACAATGCTTGAGAGCAGGAAGGTAATGTATTCTGAACCTGCAATTACCAGTGTGAAGCCAAAAAATGATTGAATGAGTGGTGAGAGAATGAGAATCGGTATTGTAATTATTGAAGAAATAATAAATCTCTTTTTGAAGTCTGCGAGCATTTGTGCATGGTGGTCAGCCATCTCGTGCTTTTCATGCATCTCATGCCCTTCATGCTTCTTTTGCATTTTATCCATATCATGCTTTGCTGACCCATTATGCTGCATATGCTCCATTTTATCCATTTAACTCGCCTCACTTTTCAAGGTCTTCTCTCATCTTAATGTATTCTTCTCTGGTAATTTCTCCCTTGGCATATCTTTCTTTCAGGAGTTTTAACGCTGTATCGGTTGTTGCTGGTTGAGCCGGGCTTTGAGATTCTCTAAGAACAACATAGAGCAAAAGAAAGACAACTCCAATCACAGGCAAAATAACGAGAATGAACCACAGCAATCCATTCAGCCCTCTCTTATTTGCGTCCTGATAAACAATGAATCCTATAGCAAGGAATATAATCCACCAGAACATCATTCCAAAACCGTAAAATGGAAATCCGTACCAGTCCATCATGTGATTCATATAGCCATTCATGACTGGTATTAATTAATAACATACTTAAATCTATTGAGTGCCAGTGAATTTTAGACTTTGATTTTTATTAATCGATTCGTATCTTTCTTTGGTATTCTCTGAGAATGACAAAAACATCCATTCAATCGTTCAATCTTATTCACTTTTATTATAAAAAATTAAAACTTTGCTATAGGGTAGAAAAATAATTTATCTAAAAGTCCATTAAATCACAAATTTTAAAGATAAGGTCTGACAGTAACTATTATGAAGACAGAAAAAGATGATACTGAAGCAGATGACGTGATATATCTTGTTCCGCACACTCACTACGATGCTATCTGGGTTTTCACTAAAGAGGATGATTTTGAAAAAGGTTGTTGAACTGCTGGAAAATACGAAAGAATTCAAATTTGTCATTGAGCAGGTGCATTTGTTAAAACTGGAACCAGATAACATTGTAATGACTGCACTTAAACCTTCAGAAGACGGTACAGCTATAATCCTCAGGTTCTATGAAGCATCCGGTGAGGAGACAGAAGCAAATATAACTCTCTTTCAAAAACCAGCAAAAGCGGTTATAGCAAATTTAATTGAAGATGAGCTTGAGGAATTACCTTTTGAAGGTAATTCTATAAAACTGAACGTAAAACCATTTGAAATTGTGACAATTAAGTTTGTTCTCTGAACTTGAAAAACCTTTAATTTAATTTCTTTGTTAACCTGAGAGTATTTTATTACTGCCAAGTATATAATACCGAATACGTATTCAAAGGAGAAATTATAGTTGTCCGGTTTAAGAGAGTAAGTTTTTTATACTTTACATTTACTGTAAAATAGTAATTTTACACAAGATGTAAAATTTAGAGATCAGGAGATGAGAAAGTGATTAACGTTGAAAAAGTAAAGAAAATGCTTGAAACTGCCATCCATGGTTTTGAGAATCTTGATAACGCCATACTGGAGTTTGAAAAGTTAGAGATAGAAACATCAGAGCTTGTTAACATCAAGCGGTCTCTTTTTGATGCACTCATAGAGAAAATTGAAGAAAAGCTGAGCGAAAATAATGAGAGCTAAAATAATTCTTTGAATAGAAATTAATTGACTTAATCCTGAATAAGTAGGAAGATGTCTTTTTGTCAAATTGTCCCAAATAGCTGTTAAGAAAATTTATTAGCATTACAGCCTAACGTTATCATGGAATGGGTTGATGATTATACAATAAAACTCGATAAAGAACTATCTGAGTTGGATAAGCTTCTCTTTAGCTTTCTTCAAGTGTTGAGAAAGTATACAAACTATGTTATTGTTTCCGGATATGTTTCTATCCTCTTTGGAAGGGCAAGAGCTACTGAAGATATAGACGTCATAATTGAGGAAATTGACTGGAATGCATTCCAAAATCTTTTCAAAGAACTTGAAAATAACGAATTCTGGTGTATCAATGCTTCTGAAAAAAATGCTTTTTCTCTTCTTGAAGAGGGTTTGAGAGTGAGGTTTGCAAAAAAAGATGAGATAATACCTAACATCGAAATAAAATTTTACACATCCCTTGCAGAGAAAATAGCCATCGAAAATGCTTTAAGTGTTGCTATACAAAATAGAACAATAAGGATCTCACCACTTGAATTACAGATTGCATTCAAAGAAGTACTTCTCGCATCTGAAAAAGACCTTGAAGATGCTGAACACCTGAGGGAAGTATTCAAAGACAGTATCGATGAGGAGAAGACTGAACATTATAAAAAGCTGTTAGAAAGTGAGAAAAAATGGTAGATAATGAAAGACTGGAGTTCATCAGGTTATGGGCAGATTACGTCAGAACTCATGAGGATAGAGAATGGAGCAGACAGCAGAATAAAGTCATCGATTCACAAATTAACAGTGTAAGAGAATTTTACAGAAGGTATCCGGAGATAAAAAAACGTATATTGGAGAGATACAGGTTGAAAGGGTTGAAAAAATAACCGCCTTGATGTGGCAAGATGGACAGGAATTAAGATTTATTAAACCAATACTTAATCTATAAGCAAAGAAATTTCATTTATTTATATATTCCGTAAAAAGTAAATTGAAATTATATCTCATGTTGCTCGAATTTAGGAATGTAGCTTGTAAATAGATTTCTTTATAAGAAAAATCGGTTAAGGGTGGATTATTGTAGCTGATGAAGTGAGATAAAGTTTTATAAAGTTTAACAAAACAATACCGGTTTTTTCCAGTAAGATGCACTTGAAAGCTTTTGAAAGTAACTTTATAAATTTAAATTAACGGCGTTAACTCAGGTGAAAAAACATGTTGAGAGATTTGAGTACAGGATTTCTGGTTGCCGTGATGCTATTTGCTATGACAACTGGAACAATAGCACAGACATACTATAGTGGAGAATACAGAGGCATAATAACAGGAACAGTGATTGCACAGACGTACTATAAAGAAAGCTATGTTGAAGAAGAGAGCTGGAAATCAGGCAGAGGATGGAGTCCTGGAGGAAGTAACGCAGAGCAAAATATTGGCTCCAAGAGCTACGATGAAGGAGAAAATTGCTGGGGAAATGAAGCATCAGGACAGAGGTCGGAGCAGAGGTCAGAACAAAATACTGAAACCTATACAGAAAAAGAGAGCTATGGAGAAGATTACAGAGAAGTAAGAGAAGAGAGCTGGACGAAAGATGAAAAAACTAACAGTATGGGACAATACAGCAACTCAGAGCATATGGAAAGAGGATATTATGTTAAAGAATACCATGAAGATTACCGTGAAGAGAACTACTGGAAAGCAAGAGAAAATTACTTGAAAGCAAGACAGGAATATCTGAACAGTAAAGATAAATACGGGGTTCTGGAGAACGAAGTGGTATTTCAGAATGCAAAGGATTACCTCAGTTGTGGATGCTCACTAATTGAGAACTGGCTTGGAAAGCTTAGAACATATATCGAAACATCTGACCTTACTGAAGAAGAGAAAGAAAATCTTACCGCTGAGCTCGACGACCATATCGGTTCCTTCGAAGAATACAGAAATAGCATACTCAATGCAAGAACCCCTGACGAGATAAGAAAAATCAATCAAAAGTTAAGGGATTCATGGCTTGAGGCAAGAACAGAGGCAAGAAGTTTAGCAGGGAAAACTGTCTGTTTTAGATTAAACAAAGTGATACAAAGAGCTGAACACGTTGAGATGCGCCTTGAAAGCAGGATTGCTTTATTAAACCAGTCCGGTTATGATACAGCAGAACTTGAAGCTTTACTACAGGAGTATTCCCAGAGTCTTGATGCTGCAGATTGGAGCCTCAATTCAGCTCTTGAGCTATATGAGAATGGAAGCTGGGATGATTGCAAAGAAGCAGAATTGCACGTAAAGACTGCAACAAACCATATTAAAACGGCTTTTAATACTATCAAAGAATTTTTAACAGAGTTTGGAGCAATGCAGTCACCATTTTTCTATGGAGACAACAATGAGGTCTGGATTTACAGTAATTATGGGAATTAAGGTACTTGCCAACTCACATCTCAGCCAACCTCTGCAAGACTCTCTTTTCTCTTATACCAACAGCTACAACCATCCCAATCAAAAGGACATTGA
>MTMJ01000127.1 GCA_002010045.1 Archaeoglobus sp. JdFR-22
AGAGGGTCTATGCAGGTGGTGATGTTACTACTGGAGCTGCAACTGTCATTTCAGCAATGGGAGCTGGAAGGAGGGCAGCAGAAGCTATAGACAGGTTGTTGCGAGGTGAACGGGATGTTTAAGATTATTGATATCAAGGAAATAGGTGAGAGAACAAAGGAGATGGTTGTCGAGGCTCCGCTTGTCGCAAGAAAAGCTGATGCTGGTCAGTTTGTTGTGGTCATGGTAGATGAGAAAAGCGAAAGAATACCTCTCACAATCGCAGATTTTGATAAAGAGAAGGGCACGGTAACAATAGTTTTTCTCGAGATAGGATACAGCACAAAGAGACTTGGTGAATTAAAAGCTGGTGATAGTCTTGCTCACTTCATAGGTCCACTTGGCAAAGCATCCGATATCAAGGAAAAAGAGGGTGCGATGATTTTCGTCGGTGGAGGGGTCGGGATTGCAGCAATTTATCCGATTGCAAGAAAAGCAAAACAGCTTGGAAATGAAGTCATCTCAATTATCGGAGCAAGAACAAAAGATTTACTGATGTGGGAAGATAGAATGAGGGAGATAAGTGATGAACTTATTGTGACTACTGACGATGGCTCGTATGGAATAAAGGGTGTTGTCACACAACCTCTCAAGGACATTCTCGAAAAGAGGAAAGACATCAAGAAGGTTGTAACTGTGGGTCCAGCAATTATGATGAAATTTGTTGCTCTTACAACTGCTCCATTCAGAGTCAAGACAATTGCAAGCCTCAATCCGATAATGGTTGATGGTACAGGGATGTGTGGAGGATGCAGAGTGGATGTTGGTGGTGAGACAAAGTTTGCATGTGTTGATGGTCCTGAATTCGATGCACATCAGGTTGACTTTGATTCACTCATGAAGAGACTTGCAATGTATAAAAAAGAAGAAAAGATAGCAATGAGCTGCAGAGGTGAATAAAATGCGTAAATACAAGACACCAATGCCTGAAAGAAAGCCTGAGGAGAGAATCCGAGACTTTCAGGAAGTAGCCACCGGATACACATTAGAAGATGCGATTTTAGAGGCGAGCAGATGTTTGCAGTGTAAGAATAAACCAGAATGTGTTTTCTCATGCCCGCATAACCTCCGAATTGACTTAGCAATGAGCGAGGCAAAAAGGGGAGACTTCACAAGATTCAGAGAAATTGAAGCTTCATGTATCGCTTGTGGTAAATGCGAGCAGGCATGTCCGAGAAGTATTAGGATCGTGGATATAATAATGAAAGTTAGTTATGATAATCTTATTTCAAAAACTGGCAAAATGAGAGCAGGTAGAGGAGCTGTTCAGGATACGGAAATCAGAAACGTTGGTCAGCCAATTGTCATGGGAACTATCCCGGGTGTTATTGCTGCAGTGGGATGTCCCAATTATCCAAAAGAGAGAGAGGAGCTTTCTGAGATACTTGAAGAATTCCTCAAGAGGAAGTTTATTGTTGTAACCTCAGGCTGCCATGCAATGGATATCGGTATGCAGGAAGAATCACTCTATGAAAAATATCCCGGAAAGTTTGATGCCGGTTGTATTGCAAATGTTGGAAGTTGTGTTGCAAACAGTCACATAAGTGCAGCGGTAATCAAAATTGCTAACATTTTTGCCCTTAAGCCTTTAAGAGCAAATTATACTGAAATAGCCGATTACGCACTCAATAGAATCGGTGCAGTAGGTCTGGCTTGGGGTGCATACAGCCAGAAGGCAGCAGCAATTGCAACAGGTTTTAACAGACTTGGAGTTCCTGTTGTAGGCGGTCCGCACGTATCCAAATATTGTAGAGCATATATTGGCAAAATCTGGAAAAAAGAGAAGTGGTGGACTTATGATGTTAAAACAAAGCAGAAAGTTTACATTGAGCCATGTCCGGATGCATTATTGCTTGCTGCCGAAACGAAGGAGGAAGCTATGGTTCAGCTTGCAAGACTCTGCCTTAGACCTGCGGACACATATCTCGGCAGACAGATAAAAATGACTCATTATCTGGAGCTGAGTGAGAAGTATCTGGGAACTTTACCAGACGACTGGCATCTTTATATCAGAACCGAGGCTGACTTACCTCTGAAAATCAGAGAAGATTTGTTAAAGGTTCTTGAAGAAGAACATGGATGGAAGATTGACTGGAATAAGAAAAAAATCATTGAGGGTCCAATCAGAGGCTACGATGCAGGTTATAATCCTACAATCGTGGAAGAAATTTATGAAAAGTACACCAGTGGTTAAATGAGGTGGTTTGATGAGATATGAAGTACCTTTTGATGTAGCGGACATTCAGATTGAGAGGTCAACAATTGTCAAGCCAAACGTGATGGCGACGCTTACAAAGAGGGCAGAAAATCCCATACTCATCACAGGGGGGAGGTTGCTCAGAGACGCAAGGCTACTCAGGTATGCTGTCAAGATTTATGATAAGGGAGTACCGATTATTGCAACCGGGGCGTCGAGCAAACCCCTGATTGAGAATAATGTCGATGTTCAATCAAAAGTTTTTACAATAAACCATGTTACTCAATATATGCTTGATAGGGAATGGATGGGATTCGATGAGAAGGGAGGTTATGATGTTGTCCTCTACCTCGGTATTGAGCCATACCTCCTGTCAAGAATGCTCTCAGCACTGAAACATTTCTCAGAGATTATGACCCTGAATATTGATAGATTTTACCAGCCTCATGCAACATACAGTTTCCCGAATCTTGTAGAAGAGGAACACTACAGAATGATTGAAGAGTTTATTGAAGAACTTTAAGGGGGTGTGATAATTGGTAGAGCGAGCTAAAGTTAAGATTCCCAAAAGGGCGAAAAAGAAGGAAAGTAAAGATGAACAGGAATTTCCATTCGACATCTCGCCAATGTATGAGGGTGAGAGGGTTAGAAAGGGAGACATGTTTGTAGAACTGGGTGGACCAAAACAGACTGGTTTTGAGCTTATTATAAACCTTCCTGCCAGAAATGTACAGGACATGAAGTCAACACTTGTAGGAGATGACCTTGATGGGCTTGAAGAGGGTAAATCATATCCGTATGCGATGATTTACTACATTGCAGGATCTCAACTTGATAATGACATTGAACCCGTTGTGGAGAGGAGAAATCACGACTTTCAGAACTTTATCGAGGGATACATGCACCTGAACCAGAGGTATGATATCTGGGTAAGAATCAACAAAGATGCGATGAAGAAAGGGCTCAAGAGTCTCAACCAGATTGCTCAGGCAACAATGATGCTTTTTAAGAACGAGATGCCATTTATAGAGAAGATAGAGGCACTGTACATAACAGACGGCGACCTTGTAAAGAAGTTGCTCGATGAGTACGCAATGCCAGTCTATGAAGAAAGGGATGCAAGAGTTGAGACTCTGCATGATGAGGATGTTGATGAATTTTATTCGTGCACCCTTTGCCAGAGCTTTGCTCCTGCAAATGTCTGCGTTATATCTCCGGACAGGCCATCACTCTGCGGAGCAATAACATGGTTTGACGGTCGTGCTGCATCAAAGGTCGATCCTGAAGGTCCAAACAAAGCAATACCAAAAGGTGAACTTATTGATCCCATAGGTGGTGAATATACTGGCATTGATGAATTTGCAAGGAATGAAAGTGGAGGAGGAGTTGATAAGGTAAAACTTCACAGTTTCTTTGACTACCCGCACACATCATGTGGTTGTTTCGAGGTTATTGGCTTTTACATGCCTGAAGTTGATGGAATAGGCTTTTTACATAGAGGTTATCCAAATCCAGCCCCTAACGGACTGACCTTCTCGACGATGGCAGGTCAGACGGGCGGTGGAAAGCAGATTGCAGGATTTCTTGGAGTTGGAATAAGTTATTTCAGAAGCAAGAAATTCATTCAGGCTGATGGAGGATGGAGAAGAGTTGTATGGATGCCTTCTGAGCTGAAAGAGAGAATCGAGAAATACATCACTGATGGAGTTAAAGACAAGATTGCTACCGAAAAAGAAGTGAGTGTTATAGAGGAACTCAAAGACTTCCTGAAAGCCAAGAATCATCCTGTTGTCACAGGTGTTGTCAGGGAAGTTGATGGGGAGAAAATTACGGATGGCTGGGTAGAAGAGAAGGAAGTAGAAGAGATAAAAGAAGAAGTCCCTGCTACCCAACCAGAGGCGAAGGTTACAGAGATGCCTGTCGCACCGATACCTCAGATATCAATGATACCACAATCAGGTGGAATAAAACTGGTTATTAAGAATGCAAGTATCCATATCGAGAAAATTATAGTCAAGAGAAAAGATGAGAAATAAGAAAGAACATGGCAGTCATCGCAGTTACGGGGAAAGGCGGGACTGGCAAAACTGTCATCTCAGCCCTCCTCATAGACCATTTTTCCACAGATAGGAAAGTTCTAGCTGTTGACGCTGATCCGGACTCGAATTTACCGGAAGCTGTTGGAATTAAGGACTACAGTACTCTGGGAGAGATACGAGAACTTTTTCAGCAAAATAGAGACAGTATGGGAACAATATCCAAGGAGCAGTGGCTCGAGGGAAAAATTTATGGTGAAGCCGTGAATGAGAGCAAACACTTCGATTTGATCGTCATGGGAAAGCCCGAAGGCGAGGGTTGCTACTGTTTTGTAAATAATTTGCTGCGAAGCGTTCTGAGAAAACTCATGAAAAATTACGACGTTGTTGTGGTGGATTGCGAGGCTGGTCTGGAACAGTTCAGTCGAAAGACAGTGGAGAATGCAGATTACATCCTTATAGTGACTGATACTTCAAAAAAAGGTCTTGCAACTGCAAAAAGGATTATAGATTCAACAGAGGAATTGAAATTAAATTTTAAAAATATTTATCTTGTCGGGAATAAAGTCAACTCAAACGGAGAAGGTAATGCAATAAAGCAGTTTGCTGAAAAAGAAGGAATAATTTTTCTCGGCAATATCCCCTATTCTGAGAAGATACTGGAACTTGATTTCAGAGGGGAGCCGATAACTAAATTACTTGAGGATACTGAATTAAATAATCATTTCAGAGAAATTTTTAAGGGGATTGGTGGTATAAATGACCATTGAAGAATTTCTGGAACTCTTGAAAAAATTCAATGTGGAGAGTTTAGAAGGTGTTAAAATCGAGGGTGATCTTGAGATTGAGATTGATACCTCAACATCTCATGGAATACTTTCCGCCTTAGGTCAGGAGCTTGGAATGGCTACCCTTCATCTTGCACGGGCATCTCAACTTCTGGGTTATCCTGTGCAGTTACCAACTCAAGCTGAGGCGTTTGTGACACCTGAAATACCTGTTAAAAAAGAATTGAAGCTAATTGAGACTAAATTCAAAGCTGCAAAGGTGGAATACCCCGGAGAGATTCAGGAGGTAATACTCGGTGCAAAGAAGGGTGATGGTGGAACTAGAAAATCAGTTGTTAAGCTTGGAGGAGAAAGGGGCTCTCCTTTCTACCTCTTTGACACGCCTCAAAAAAATCTTCCAGCAGTTTCAATCGACGTGTTCGACATGAGTATTCCTCTACCAAAAGCTGTCAAAGAGCATTATGAGGATGTAATGGAGAGCCCGGCTGAGTGGGCAAAAAAAGCTGTTAAGGAGTTTGGCGCGGATGCAATTACCATTCATTTAGTTAGCACAGACCCTCTCATCGAAGACACTCCAGCAGGTGAGGCTGTTAAAGTAATCGAGGATGTTTTGCAGGCTGTAGATGTCCCACTCGTGGTAGGGGGAAGCGGGAATAGAGAGAAGGACCCTGTAGTTCTTGAGAAGGCTGCAGAGGTTGCAGAGGGGGAGAGGATGCTTCTTGCATCGGCAACACTCGACATGGACTGGGAGAGGATTGCAGAGGCAGCAAAAAAGTACGGACATGTTGTTCTTTCATGGACTCAGATGGACATAAATAATCAGAAAACTTTGAACAGGTATCTGCTCAAGAGGGCAAAGCTACCACCTGAGAGCATAATTATGGACCCGACAACAGCAGCTCTCGGATACGGGCTTGACTATGCTTTCACCAACATGGAAAGAATCAGATTGAGTGGTTTGAAAGGAGATGCAGACCTTGCATTTCCCATCTCGAGTGGAACAACAAATGCTTGGGGTGCAAGAGAGGCGTGGATGAAAGATTCACCGATCGAGGAGGACTCACCATGGGGTGCAAGAGAGCTCCGAGGGCCTTTATGGGAGCTTGTTACCGGTCTTACACTATCACTTGCAGGTGTTGATTTCTTCATGATGATGCATCCCGGAGCAGTTGCTGCACTGAAAGAGTTCATGGGTACTCTCGGCGGGATGGTTAAAGAAGCTGTTAAGGACGTGGATGAGTGGATTACAATGGAGGGGATAAAATGAAGCTGAAAAGTCCTCTTGAAATATACAAGTACCTGCCTCAAACAAACTGCAAGGAGTGCGGTTACGATACCTGTATGAGCTTTGCCGCACACATAATTGATAGAAGTGCGAATCCTCTAGAGTGTACCCCTCTCGTCAAAGATGCAAAAGAGAAGGCAGCAGTTAAAAAGAAACTTGACGAATTGATTGAGCTTACGTCTCCTGAAATCAAAGAAGTGGCAATTGGAAAAAATGGATTGAAGATAGGAGGAGAGGATGTTCTGCACAGGCATGACCTCACATACTTCAATCCTACAGCCTTCTTTTACGATGTATGGGATACAATGGATTCAAAAGAGATCGATGAGAGATGTAGCAGAGTGGTTGAATTCAAGAAGTTCTACGTTGGCAGACATCTTACTCTCGATGGTATTGCAGTCAGATGCACTTCTAACGACCCTAAAAAGTTCAGAGAAGCTGTTAAGAAGGTTAAAGGATATGGAAAACCAGTGGTTCTGGTGTCTCTGAACGCAGATTGTATGGAAGAGGCTTTGAAGGAGGTCGCTGGCGAGCGCCCCCTGATTTACGCAGCAACTCAGGAAAACTGGAAAGAATTTCTGAGACTTGCCAAAGACTTCTCCGTTCCCGTAACAATAAGAGAGAGAAACCTTGACAAACTCAAAAGTTTAGCTGTGACTTTCAGAGAGAATGGCGTCAGTGATATCGTACTTGACCCGGTCACAGAGCCTGCAGGGGATGGATTAAGGAGCACCTATGAGAGAATCATTCAGCTCAGAAGAACGGCAATATCAGAAGATAAGGATCTGGCATTTCCACTGATGGTTACTCCAATTTCCGCATGGCTAATTGATGCCGATGATGTAAGCAAAACTTTTTGGGAGACGGTGATAGCGAGTACGTTCATTGTAAAATATGGCGACATCATGATTCTCAGAAGTCTTGAACCCTACTCTGTAATACCCACCATAACCCTGAGAGCGAACATCTACACAGACCCGAGAACACCCGTTCAGGTCGAGTCGGGGTTGAAAGAGATTAACAGTCCTGACAAAGACTCGCCACTCTTCATAACAACAAACTTCGCATTAACTTACTACACAGTAGAGAGTGACCTCACAAGTGCTGAAATAAAATCCTGGCTACTTGTCATGGACACAGGTGGTCTCGGTGTGGAGGTGAGTGTTGCTGGAGGGCAGTTCACAGCAGGCAAAGTAAAAGAACTTCTTGAGCAAACGAAAGTGCTTGATAAATTAAATCATAAGAATCTGGTTATTCCGGGGCTTGCCGCTCGATTACAGGGTGCAATTGAGGATGAAACTGGACTGAGGGTTTTTGTAGGTCCTACAGATTCGGGAAGAATAAAAGGATGGCTGGAAAAGAACTGGCCTCCCAAAACCTGATTTTTGTTTTCTTTAAGTTTATCTGCAGTAAAAAAGTGTGTTATTCTGCTCTGCGCTCTTCAGCCAGTAAATACATCAAATTCGGGTGAATCAAAAGATACTGGATGATAATTCAGGTTTGAAACAATCTGCGTCAGTTTTTCCACACGATTTGGATTTATTTGAAAAAGATTCATATTTCTATCATACTTCTGTTTCATCAAACGCTCCAACCCAGCATGTCCCCAGACCAAGATCATAGGCTCTCAGGAGCATGTTCTGAGTTGCTGCTGAAGTATCCTGAATTGCGTAAAGAGTTACACCTCTCCCCTGTAAGCTGCATACATTTCCTGTGTCTGAGTGTTACCTGCTGTTGGTGCCCATCTTGCAGCATCAAGCATTTTCAGCACTTTGTCATCCTCTACATCCCTGTCCTGATACTTCCGTATACTTCTCCTGCCCATTATTGCATCGATTAGTTCCACAGTTATTGGTTTGTTTAAAAGATAAAAGAATTGCTAGTCAGCAAAGCTGAGTAACCCTTCTCACCGAATTACAAATTAAAAATTTCCTATAAATTCTTCCCAGAGTTTTGGAAGAGTATCTACTGCCGTAGTAAATTACAGAGTGATTCCTATATTGAGGCTAAGATAATTCTGTTATCCAAGATACATTTTCAAAACCTTTTCTTTTATCTCCTCACTCTTTGCCGGATTCAACGACACCGTTTCGCCTTTTTTGTGGAGAATAAGGTATCTATCATTAACAAGCTCTTTTATCATTCTCTCAACTCTTTTTCCATCCCTCTTTACCTTCCTGCTCAACCATCTCACAAGAGTATCTGCAGGAAGGTATCTTGCACCCCAACAATTTCTTCTAAACAATATCTAATAATATGCCAGAAGAACTCTATACAAAGGAGAAATCGATCTTACTAAAAATGCTTGGTGATTCTCCAAAATTAAGAATAATAGACTTTTTCATTGATAATCCCTTTTGATTTTATGAAAAAAGAGATTATCGAGGCTTTAGGTATGAGTAAACAGACCTTCTACAAGTATTTTAAAGATATTGAAGATAATGGAATAGTTGAGGTCACAAGAAAAATAGGCAGAGCCAAGCTGTACAGGACAAATCTCAAACATCCACTGGTTGTTATGCTAAGGGAATTTGAAGAGAAGATTTCAATGCAAATGGCTGAGGGAGAGGTTAATAGGATGCTGGTGAAATGAATTTAACTTTCTCTTATTGGATTTTCCATCTTCAATTCCATCAATCACAGTATTTTCACAAGCTTTAAGCTCGTTTTGTAAGCTCTTCAATATTCTTAAACTTCCAACTTTTGGATCTCTTAAGAGATATGGGTAAGATAAGAGAATTACTTTAAGCTCTGTCAGATGAAAATATACTACACCCACCCCAACCACCCCGTGCACGAGCACTGCAGAATAATATTAGAAATGGGTCAATGAGCGCTTATTAGAAGTTAGATTCAAAGATAAGCTTATTTACAGTTCTTGGATGGATTGTAAATTATTGATTTAAATTGGAGTTACCAGCTATGTTGAAGAGAACCTAAAAGCCTTGGTGATGGAGTTTATTCTCCCAGTATCAAGCTTTGAAAGTTTGAAATTTATTAAAATTCAGTTAATCAATACCAGAAAATTTAAGTAATGCTAAATCAAATAGTATTACAAATGAGCGAGGTAGTAAAAATAACAAAAAAAGGACAGGCAACAATACCGAAACATCTCAGGGAGAAATTTGGCTTTACGGATAGAGCAATTGTTGTTGAAGCAGAAGACGGCATAATATTCAAACCTGTCCCAGACATCTCAAAGGAGAAAGGGTCTTTAAAAGATATCTTTGAAGGAAAGACAGTAAAAGAGCTAATAGACGAAGTGAGGAGAGAGGATAGAGAAAAAGAGAGGTCTATGAAAAAATATGGTGGTATTTGACACAGAAGCAATTCTGATTTTCTATTTTGGGGAAGAGGGAGCAGATAATGTTGAGAAGCTCCTAATAAAAATTCAAAAAGGAGAAGAGAAGGGATTTATGAATGTCGTCAATCTGACAGAGTTTTACTACATTCTCTATCGCAAAAATCCAGAAATAGCGGATGAAAAGGTTCAGAATCTCAAAGCTTATGGGATTGAATTCGTGCCTGTTTTAGATGATGAAATATGGAGAGAAGCTGGTAAAATAAAAGCAGAATATGCGATTCCCCTTGCAGATGCCTTCGCTGCTGCAACTGCTATTATTAAGCAGGATGAGCTTGTTGCTGGGAATGACAGAGACTTTGAAAATCTTAGGATTCCTCTATTGAGGCTAAGATAATTCTGTCATCTAAAATACATTTTCAAACCTTCAGCAGCCTATTTTAGAGTTATTAGGGTGCTTACAAAATTACCAACAAAATACCAATTCTAACATCTCAATACTCTAAATAACAAACCCATATAACTCCCTACAAAAAGATACATAGCC
>MTMJ01000126.1 GCA_002010045.1 Archaeoglobus sp. JdFR-22
GTCCTTTTGATTGGGATGGTTGTAGCTGTTGGTATAAGAGAAAAGAGAGTCTTGCAGAGGTTGGCTGAGATGTGAGTTGGCAAGTACCTTAAAAGAATTAATAAATTCAGCTTCATACCTCAATACATGAGTGTCGAGATAGAATTGAGAGAGATAAGAAAACACATACTCGAGATATCAAAAAAGCTTGACGAGCTTATTTACGAAAAGGAGATTACATCTATAATGAAACTCTCAGAAAAATCTCTTGCAAAGTTTCTTCAGAGTGAGCCAGACATATATAGTGTTAAAGACCTCAAGGTCAGATATAAATGAAGGGTAAAATTGTTCTCGTTCCTTTTCCATTTACAACATCTCCTTCTTCAAAATTCGAAGAGTTCTTCTGCATCTTCACCCTCTCTGAGAAGTTTAATGTAAGACAGCAGCTTTAAATCGTTTAGAGTTTTTATCCCCTCTATCTTTAAAATTACTCTTGAACTTTCAGGAATCTCAAGCTTTTCTGTAGGTATTAGCACTCCACCTTTATAAACACATTCTATTATCTGTTCCATATTTCATGTTATTTTTCCAAGTATTTAAAGTTCTTCAAAGATACTTGAGCCGAATTAAGGAAGTCTATAGGAGGTATCAGAAGCTTTATTAAACTTAAATCTTCTGCTATTTTGGAGAATTAATACTACAATTAACGTTACAGTCTTATTTCAAGCCAGACAATATCATCCATTCACTAAAATATTATATAATTTAAATTTTGTGTCTATTATTTTTTGGGAGAAGATTTTTATAGTCCAATATGTAAAATATTGTGTGATTATATGAAAATAGCTGTAGCGTCAAATCTTCATGGCAATCTGCTGGCATTAGAAGAAATTCTTTTAAAGGTTGAAAAATTGAATAAAGCTGGCAGGAATGTAAAGAAAATTTATTTACTCGGCATTTTAGGATTTCTCCCATATCCAAAAGAGGTTTTCAAGCTCATAAGCGAGTCAGACAATATATTTGCGACAATGGGTAAATATGACCACATTATTGCGAGATGGGACAGGATAGATGAGGAGAAAAGGGAGGAACTGGGAGAGAAGTTTCCAGAATTTGTCCTTGAAGTACTTGAGTGGAACTGGAAAGTTCTTGGAAGTGAAGGAAGAAAATGGCTAAAAAATGATGTGCCCCCATACATTACAGAGAATTTTAGAAGTAATGAGTTTTTCTTTGTTTATGGGGACCCCTTTAATCCTGTAGATGGAGAAATCCAGCCGGCAAAATCAACATCTTATTACGAGAAACTTCTATCTCAATTTAAAAAATTTAAAAACTATGATGTCATAGTCGCTGCTGGCAGAAAATCATACGTGGTTGAAACTAATTATGGAAAATTGATATGCCCGGGCAGTGCTGGTTTGCAGTCGATAAAAGGCACTGAACCAATCTTTGCTGTCATTGATACCAAAACAACAAGTATGGAGTTTTTAAAATTTGATTTTGATAAGACTGAGGTAGAAAGAAGAATAAAAGAAGTGGGGCTGCCCGAACAGCTAATAGAATTGCTGTACCATGGATATCTGTAATGCATGATTTTTTTGTCCATAGGTTGCAAATACGCCATTAACTCCCTGAATTCAGAACAAGGATTCCGATACCATAGCATATTGCAAAAGCACCCGATGGTGTTAAAATCCAGTTAAGAACCATATTTCTGAGCAGTCTAATGTTAACAGTTGATAAGCCCTTCAGAAATCCAACTCCGTAAATTCCACCAATAAGACAGTAGGTTGTTGAGACAGGCATTCCAAATTGAGTGAAGAGCAGAACTGTGAGTCCGGCAGCAAGCTGTGCTGCAAAACCTGAATACACCTGAATTTTGGTAATACCCCGGCAGATTGTGTCTATAACCCTGCCACTCAGCAAATATGCTCCAGCCCACACCAGCAGACTTCCCGCCAGAGCTGCCTGAAGGGGGCTCATCAATCCAGAATATACTACTGGCCCGAGTGCAGTGGAGAGTTCATTTGCACCTATATTGTATGCAAGAATTATCCCGCTGAGCAGAATGAGTATTCTGAGTGTTTTTTCAATTTCAAAGACCGGAAGTCTTGATAGTGTTTTCTCCATCACAGCGAAAATTAAAATTGAAAAGAAAAAAGCAACGAAGGGCGAGATTGCCCATGCGGTAACTATCTTCTGAAGGGTCATGGTATTGATTGAGGCTCCAAACACAAGTCCAGACCCGGCAAGACTTCCAATAATAATCTGATGACTTGAGATGGGAAATTTGTTCACATTCGAGGATATTATCAGAATAGAGGAAACAATCAGAGAGAGAACGAGAATTTCAAGATTAACATGTAAAATCTCTCCACCAACAGTTTTCATAACTTTCTGCCCCTGCAGAACCGCCCCTATAAGAACAAAAAACCCCAGTAAGTAGAGTGCCCTCTTCATAGTTATTGTTCCGACTCCTATACATATCCCGAAAGAATTAGAAGTATCATTGGAGCCGATACTGAAAGCTATAAGCATACTTGCAATAATAGAGGCGATTTCAATCATGGTCTATCTCAAACTTACATTTAAAATCTGGATTAAATCGGCAGCATTTTCAATATAATCGCTAATTTCGACAAGGTCTTCAACAAAATCAGAGAGATTTTTCCCCTCCCAGTATGTCTTTACCTCCACCCTTGCCAGAGATTTGATGATGTCATTCTTTATGATGTCAATTTCTCTCTCATAAGCCCGGATTTTTATGGTTTTATCTCTTAAATCCTCATCCTCGCCGAGAGCATCGAAGGCAGATATGAGATACTTGCTCATCTTGAGATTAATTTTTGCAACTCTCAGACACATTTCTTTGATGTGCGGGTCAAGTTCACGGGCTACCCTCGTGTAACTGATTGATGTGTCCTCGAGTGTATCCAGAACCTCATCAATCACCTCTGCAAAATTGTAGAGGTCGGCACGAATGACGGGCAGAAAAGCTCCTTCATATAAGAGAAGTGCAACCTCCCTCCTCAGTGTATCGCCCATTTTCTCAAGTTCACATACCTCCTTTAAAAGCTCAATATCATTTTTCTCAAGGGCAATATAGAAAATTTCACATGATGTCTTGATTGCGCTTAAGTGTTCACGAATCTTGCTCAGAACTTCGGCTTCTTTTTTACCTCCGACAATCCTTTTGAATAAACTTACCATATAAAATAATCAAAAAACAAAGATAAATATCTTTTTGTTGAATTGAACTTTCCAATGATTAATATTTTAGATTTAACTGCCGTCAGACCACTTCTACGCTCAATTCTTCGCTCAGTATACTGTTTATTGTGTTCCTGAGTCTGGTGAGAACTTCTCTTGACTCGACCACATGAACGAATTCCATCTGAGCTACTTCAGATTGCAAAATAAACAGAATTCCCTTAACTTCTTTCCCTGTACTATCGTCTTCATCATTATTCTTTGTTGCTGTGCCGAATAGAAGCCTGTCAGCGTAGATTCTTATTCCATTCTGGGTCTGTTCAAGAATTCCAATATTCTTGAGGTGTTCCATGTAGAGGTCAATTCGGCTCTTCAGGTCAACATCCATAATATCATTCTTTTCCTCATTATATTTATAATTATCATTAGTTACATTAGTTACATTTTCTATCAAAGTAGATTAGAATTATTCTACAAAAAGATAATAAATTTTCTCAGATCAGCGAAAGCTCAACTGCCTTTCTGGAGTGTATAAATGTCGTATCAAATACTCCAATATTTATATCCTCCCCTCTTATCAGAAGGGGGATTTCTGTACATCCAAGGATTATTCCTTCAGCCCCCTTTCTCTTCAGACCATCAATTATCTCCAGAAACCTCTTTTTTGATTTCGTACTGATAATACCCTTACATAATTCGTTGAAGATAACATTATGTATAAACTCTCTCTCCTCCACACCGGGAATCAACACATTAATTCCATATTTGCCGAGTCTTTCTGTGTAAAATCCGTCTTCCATGGTAAATTTTGTTCCGAGCAGACCAACTTTCTTCAATCCTTTTGCTTTAATCTCTTCAGCAGTTACATCGATTATATTGATTAGAGGAACGCTTATTGAGTCAGATACTGTATCCGCGACCCTGTGCATTGTGTTTGTGCAGATTAAGATAATCATTGCACCTGATTCTTCCAGTTTCCTTGCAGCGTCAGAAAGTAATCTGCCCGTCTCATCCCATCTACCTTCTCGCTGTTTTTCCGCCACCTCTTCAAAGTCAAAACTGTAGATGATACATTTTGCAGAATGCAGCTTACCGAGCTTTTCAGAGATGAGTTCATTTATGATACGGTAATACTCTACTGTGGACTGCCAGCTCATTCCTCCGATAAGGCCTATTGTTTTCATGGTCAGTCTTCTGTGGAAATAATTAAAAATTTAATGTTTGATGGATAGCACTATTTCCTCAACGCAGCATAGAGAATTACGGCTATGGAGGCTATGACTACAGCGATTGTGATAATAATTTCTGTCCGTACCGTCTGAGATGCTTCAGGCGTCTTTTCAACCATGATTTCTTCCTTTTCAGCTGGTGCGGGTGTGTAAATAACCGGTGTCGGTTCAAATGTCTCGGGAGTCTCCATCGGGGCAGGGGATGGTACTGTAACCTTTACAGGCTGAGAAGTCGGTGAAGGAGCAGGTGTCGGAAAAGAAAGTATGACACCTCCGCCACCACCTCCCCTACTTCCTGTGACTGTATCTCTATCTGCTGGTTCAGGAGTAACAACCGGTAACACAATACTGCTCGTGTTTTCACCCTTTATTGCAGTAATTCTCAGAGTTCCGGAAAGAATGGGTTTGAATACAGTTTCACCGCTATCATCAGTTCGCGTGTGAATAGGTGTTCCATTGTTGAGTATGAAAAAAACATCCACTCCAGAAACGGGATTGCTGTACTGAAGAATTTTTATCTCAAGAGTCTCTCCCTGAATGGCATTTTTGAGTGGTTTACCTTCAGAGTCTCTGATATCCAGACTGGATGAATTTACTGCTTCGATTGTAAGAAGAATTACAATCAAAATCAAACACATTTTCAAAGAAATTTTCATACAATCACCCCGATGAGGAGATATTCACAGTCAGCGGCTCAACTGCGACAGGTGAACGAAGATTCAGGTAGTCGTAAATCCAGACATGGTCGTAAATCCAGACGTCCACGAATAATTCATAAATCCCCTCATCAGCAGTCGGAGGCACATACAAGAGGATTGGAACAGTAACGGATTCGCTATTGAGCCTCACAACACCTGTTCCAGCGATCGGATAACCAGTTACATTATTGACTCCAGAAACAATTACAACATACCATTCTGACGTTCCATTCTGTTTTAGTGTCACATTAGCCTGAAAATTACTGCCAGTCGTCCCGTCAGCAGCTTCAAATCCAGTAATATTAACCTCATATACTGTCACATTCGCTTTACCTTTTATACTGCCATTTGAAGCAGTTATAATGGCAAATCCGGGATTGAGAGCGGTGAAATATCCTGTGGTGCTATTGATTATGCCCACACTCTCGTTGCTCACCGACCACTCAACTGTAACGTTTATCACCGAGAAATTCTGGTCATAACCAGTTGCCGTGAAATTAATACATCTGCCCTTAATCAGCTTCATTGTTTGGGGATTTACGTCAATTTTCGTGAGGGGGGCAAATTCTGCTGAACCCGTTAAATAAACTGTTGCCACTGGTGTTTCATTGTCGCTGGAGAATATTGTCAGGGTGGCATTCTTATTACCTGCTGACAAAGGTTTGAACGTGATATTGACAGAACATGTCCCATTCGGGATAATCTCTCCTGTGCAATTGTGGGATAAATAAAAATCACTTTCAGAGAGTGTAATGTTATAGACAGACAGGTTTGTATTTCCTTTATTCGAGATGGTCAGTGTTCTTGACGAACTGTTTCCAAGGTTAATCTGACCAAAATCCATCTCAGTGTCAGATAACCATATGATTGCCTTTAACTCAATAACATAAATCGTGAATGTTTGATTGTCCATCCCACCGTAACCATCCGCAACCCCAATCTCGATAACATACACACCTGCATCTCCCAAAACAGTTTGCCAGCTCCCCTCTCCTGTTGTGACATTGAAATCAAATAAATCAGAGTTGCAGTGGTATGTGAGTGTATCGTTATCAGCATCAATTGCCTCAGCATCAATAACCACAATATCTCCTTCATTAACTACAATATCTGGCAAAGGATACAGGAATGGTTCATTATTTCTCAGCTGGACTGAATCAGAGAGGCATGACACTTCCTCAAGAGTTGTATTGAATCCGCAGACTGTGATGTTAGCTGTTGCGTGAGGTGTTAGAGACTCATTCCAGTAGAAGCTGGTCGTTCCGTTTAGCCAAGTGCCATTAAAGATGTTATAATAGTCTGAGTTAATGTTTTCCCATGTCCAGTTTACAAAGAAGTTGCCTGTCGTGTTTGTGAGATTGAAGATGATAGGAGTGCTATCTCCTATGGCGATTATTACTGTTAAGCTGTCCTCACTTCCATACTGGTCTGTAACATTGAATAGCCATGTATGCAATCCGCTGTCATTACCTGCAGTCTTCCACGTGAAGATTCCTGTTGTGGTGTTAAGCACTCCTTCTGATGCGTTCGTTGAGAATACTGCTGTGTCGTTGTCTGCATCGAAGAAATCAAAGTCGAGATAAACAACTTCACCTTCAACTCCCTTCCAGTCTGAGGCGTTTGTAATCACAATGGGGTTGTTAGGTATGCATGCTGTTTGATTTGTGAAGTTACCGTAGATCGTTTCATTTTCGGTTGTGTTTACAGGTCTTATACTGATTTCTCTACATGCGTGAGGGAACAGGGAGAGATTGTAGTGATTGAGGGCGTAGTTCTGCTCATGGAGAGTGTGGTTGATGTAGATTTCAGTCTGGTCAGCATCCCACGTCCAGTTGATGTAGAAGTTGCCTGTTGTGTATGTTAAGTTCGTTACATATAGTTCAGAGTCCTCTGCAAAAGTTCCGGTGGCAGTAATGAGCAGAATGAAGGATAAGAGTAACCAGAGTACTTTAAAGTAACCGCTGCTGTTTAATAATCTTAAACTGATTCCATTCATTCCATCCACCCTTTTTCAAGGTTATATAATGCAATCAACCATTGAATTGAAAATATATAGAATGTAGCGAAACATAGATTAGAAAGATTGTTCAGTAATTACAAAAATGTTAGTGGATTGAGAGAAAAATATTTGCTCATTGAGGAAGAATTTTTTTTCAGGTGGTATTTTTGAGAAAAATAGTCGTTATTGGTGGTGGTGCCGCTGGGTTTAAGGCTGCTGCAAGAGCAAGAAGAAGAGACGAGATGGCAGAGATTACTGTTATTGAGAAGAGCAGGCATATCTCTGTTTGCAGGTGTGGAATGCCCTATTTCATCGCTGGATTGATTCACGAAATTGAGAACCTTCAGGAGACTCCTTACGGTGTAATCAGAGATGAAGACTACTTCCGCCGTGTTAAGAACATCACTGTTCTTAAAGAAACTGAGGCAAAAAGAATAGATCGAAAAGAGAAGGTTGTTGAGGTGGAACAAAATGGCTTGATTGAGGAGATTCCCTATGACTATCTTGTTCTGACAACTGGTAGCACCTCCTCCTTCCCGCAGATTCCCGGAATCAATTCTAAAGGTGTTTTCTGGCTCACAAATCCATCTGATGCTCTAACAATTGTAGATTACTGGGAAAAAGAGGATATCAGTGATGCGGTAGTAATCGGGAGTGGACCAACAGGTATGGAGTGTGCAGAAGCCTTCAGGCTTGGCATGAGTGTCACAGTAATCGAAATAATGAGTACAATACTGCCCCAGTTGCTTGATGCTGAGATGTCGCTGATAGTCCAGAAACACCTCCATGACAATGGTGTAAAGGTAATGACAGACTGCACTGTCAGAGAGATAACCTCAGATGGCGGGAAGGTAAGTGGGGTTAAAACTGAGAATGGATTTACGGAAGCGCAGCTTGTTCTGATTGCTGCTGGTATAAGACCGGATGTTAGTTTAGCAAAAGATGCTGGTCTTGAGGTCGGAAAGGCAATAAAAGTAAACAGCAGACTTCAGACCACTGACCCATATGTCTTCGCTGGCGGCGATTGTGTCGAGAACATAAATTTAATAACAGGAAAGACTGCTTACACACCTCTTGGCTCTGTCGCAAGTAAACACGGCAGGGTAATAGGAGATAATGTTACAGGTGGAATGAGCGAATTCAGAGGTGTAATCGGAACAGCTGTGGTCAGAGTATTCGACTTAACAGTGGCAAAAACGGGTCTAACTGAGAAAGAAGCTGAGGATTATGGTTTTGATATTGTAACATCAATGGCACCGGGACCGGATATCTACCACCATTTTCCGGGAAGAAAGTCGCTCAGGCTAAAATTGATCGCTGAGAAAAACGGGAAGCTACTGGGCGCTCAGGCTGTAGGAGACGGAGTTGTTGATAAGCGAATTGATATTCTTGCAACTGCTATTTGGATGGAAGCAGAGGTTGAAGATGTCACGGGTTTTGACCTTGCCTATTCCCCCCCGTATTCACAGGTAATGGACTCTGTAATACATGCTGCAAACATGATAAAGAACAAACTGGATGGGCTTGTAGACAGCATTTCAATAATCGAACTTAAAAATAAGTTTGATAGCAATGAGGATTTCATCCTGCTTGATGTCAGGACTGAAGAGGAGTTTGCAAAAGGGCATATACCTGATAGTAGGGTTCTGAATATTCCGGTTGAGGATTTGAGGGAGTCGCTTCACAGACTTCCTGATGACAGAGAGAAAGAAATAATAGCAGTATGTCAGATTGGCTCGAGAGGATATGAGGCGGTCAGAATACTCTCGGGTGCAGGCTACAAAAACGTAAAAATAGCCGATGGTTGCATGGCTCTCTGGAGTTTCAATCTTGAGGTGAGTAAATGAAAATTGGGTTCATAGGAGCTGGTAGAATTGGTTCGACATCAGCTTTTACGTGTCTTCTGAAGATGGATGTTGACGAAATTGTATTTGTTGATATTGTGGAGGATGTCGCAGTTGGGGAAGCAATGGATTTGAGGCATGCTGGTGCTGCGATAGATAAATATCCTGAAATTAAAGGGGGGACAGATTATTCCCTTCTTGAAGGGAGCGACATAATCGTAGTCTCAGCGGGGCTTCCGAGAAAACCGGGAATGAGCAGACTGGATTTGGCGGTAAAAAATACAGAAATAATAAAGAGCATAGCAGAGAAGGTGGACAGTCTCGACACAAATATTCTCGTTGTGAGCAATCCACTCGACCTTATGACATACATCATGTGGAGAGTAAGTGGAAAATCGAGATTCAATGTATTTGGAATGGGAAACCTTCTCGACTCTTCGAGGCTGAAAGACCAGCTCAATGTTCTCGGAGTTGAAAAGATAAACAAAGCCCATATCATTGGAGAGCATGGAGACAGCATGTTCATAGCGAGAAGCATTGTGGACTTTAATGGAGAAGTTAATTTAGATTATGTCCTTGAAAAAACAAGATTCGTTGCTGCTGAGGTCATCAGGAGAAAAGGCGCAACATTTTATGGTCCTGCTGTTTGTATCTACAGGATGGTTAAGGCAGTTGCTGAGGATACGAAAGAAGAGATTCCTACATCAGTTATTCTTCAGGGAGAATATGGAATTGAGGACATCGCGGTCGGAGTGCCTGTAATACTCGGTAAAAATGGAATTGAAAAAATTGTTGAATATGATTTAACAGAGAATGAATTGAACTCACTGCATAATTCAGCAAATATACTGAAAAGCAAGATAAAAGAACTTGGATTGTAATTATAGTATTTGACATAACTTACTTAACCAAAATTCAAAAATTCCTTAACCCACTTCTCCGCAAAACTGATTCTCTGAGCTAGCTGGTAAAAACTAC
>MTMJ01000099.1 GCA_002010045.1 Archaeoglobus sp. JdFR-22
GGCAGAAGAGAGAAGACAGGAAGGAGATGGCTTTGTTTGCTGTTGGCTTGTGGCACAACATATTTGCTGTCAGGGTGAAGTAATTATGTCCCAATGCCGAATTAGATAGAAAAAGTTATATAGCAAGATACCTAAAATTAGGTATGGTAGATGGCCAAACTACAACTCTTACGAAAGCCAATAAAACTAGTCAATCTCTGAGAACGACAGTCCCAATGGGAATAATTAAGCAATTTGGACTGAAAGAAGGAGATAGACTTTCATGGCGATTGGATGTAAAAGATAATAAACTTGTGATAGTTATTGAGCCTGTAAAAGTTGTTGAGGCTGAAAGTAGGTAACTCCATAGGAAATGAAAGGGGGAGGAGTATGAAAATAAAAGAGAGACTCAATATGGAAATTAAACAGTTATCACCACCCGAACTCATGGGCCGTCCACTAAATGAAGTTGAGAAGAAATATGCATCTAAAGTGCTATATATTGCCGGTTCAATGAAAATACCGCTTCCGGGGCCACGTGTTGCTGTTATTGGAACAAGAAAACCCTCATCTAAAGGAATCGAGGATGCTACAGAGATAACAAAAGCACTCGTTAAGCATGGAATTGTAATTGTGAGCGGACTCGCTAGAGGGATTGATACAATTGTGCACAAGACTGCAATAAACTGCGGAGGAAAAACAATTGCAGTCATTGGTACCCCACTTAACAAATTCTATCCACCTGAGAATAAACCTTTGCAAGAGCTAATAATGAAAGAGCATTTAGCCGTGAGCCAATATCCTATTGGACGTATTACAAAGCCTAGGGATTTTATATTTCGAAATAGAACGATGGCTCTACTCTCCGATGCAAGTATAATTATAGAGGCTGGAAAAACAAGTGGTGTCATCTCTCAAGGGTGGGAAACTTTGAGATTAGGTAGACCTCTCATTCTTTGGAGGTTACTGCTTAACAAGGGCCTAGAGTGGGTAGAAAAGATGATTAGATATGGCGCAGTTGTTTTGGAAGATGTCGATGACCTACATTATGTAATAGAGGGGCTCTCCCCTCCGCTCGAGGGAGTAGTTCACATAGAGGATATAGAAGTTTAAGACTCAGAAGTGTCTGAAATGGCAACGTTATCGGAGTTAGAGTTTGGTTCTTTATTCTCCTATTGTCCTGGCAGTACTTCTCAAAAAGGGGTGCTTGCTAAGCAGATTATGAATGCAATTAAAAATGAGTTATTTATACAACATCCTCAATTTGAGGAACTGCCCGCATCAGAGTTTACTGCAAAGATATTAAAGATGACAATCGACAAAAGAGGTATTCTTACAGACTTCTTCAGTGAAGAAATTATTCTAATTCCCACACCTAGGTCTTCACTAATTAGAAAAGACGCTCTTTGGCCATCACTTCAAATAGCTAAAGCAATGGAACAAGAAGGATTGGGCACAACTAAACCTTTGCTTAAAAGGATAAAACCCGTGCCAAAGTCTTCTATGGTCCCACCAGAATCAAGACCTCACCCAACAGACCATTATGAATCTATAGAAGTCAAAAAACATGGACTTCTATCACAAAAACTATTATTAGTTGATGATATTGTAACGAGAGGTCATACATTTCTCGGTGCCGCTTGGCGCCTTCAGGAAGTATTCCCCCATGCCGCGATAAGAGCATTTGCGGCAATGCGAACGGTAAGTAATGAATCTGAGTTTAAGGACTTTACTGATCCAGTTAGAGGTCGAATCATGTATAGACCGGAATACGATGATTGTCTAAGAAGACCTTGAGGTAACTACTAACCCAAATTACAACCTACTTTACTAATCCTTGATAGAAGCCTGATTCTTTCTTCTTCCTTCCTGATTCTCACAAACACTCCATCACCTCCTGCAGACTCTGGTTTGCTTTCAAAGCCTGCTCATCCGGTTTGCGGGCTGTTCTTTCAATGATGAAACTCACAACTCTCTCAACCCTGCTGAATGCTCTGAAGAGCTCTGTGAAGCCGTAGTGTTCGATGTATTTTCTGACATTACCTAGTGGGATTCTATAGCCCATCAGGTACGCAATAACAGCAGCACTGAACTCAGCAACAACTTCCTGGAGTGGTATCTGACCTCCATGTATGCTGTCTAAGTGGTCATCGACCGCATGTGCCAGTTCGTGCAGGAAAACAACAATCTCAGGAGATGCCAGCTCTATTGTTTTTGTTCCCGTGTTGTAGCTTCCGTAATAGCTCTTGAATGCTGTTGTTTTTATCTTCAAGCCAAGCTCTTCTATTATTCCGTTGAATCCGTAAGGGATTTCCACGTTGAAGATCTCTTCCTGTAACGGTTTGCCTTCGGTATCTTCATACCGGAAGACAGGCAGAGGTTTGAAGCCAACAAGTTTTTCAACGTGGATTATTTCTTCAACTTCAACAATATCGAGTTCTCCTTCTTCGTTCATTCTTCCTTCTTCTCTCTTGACTTTAACCGGAACCTTCTTTCTAACTGGAGCCAGAATGTAGAATGCCTTTGCTCCTTTCCTGACCTTTCTTCCTGCCTGTTTCCACTGTTTGAATCCTCTCGCATCTGCCGTGTTGTTCATGAACATGATTAAACGGTTGAAGAAGCTCCAAGCATCTGATGGTTTTCCGTTTCCTTTAAACACTGCTAAAGCAACTTTTTCCGAATTGTTCTCGAATGCTTTGAGAACTGTTTCCATTGCTTCTCTTATTCTAGTCTTCTTATCCATGCAACCACCTCCTCTGCGGACTTCTTGTGAGCCCGCTTCACTGGGGGTTGGGCGGGATTGGAGAATAGAATAGAAGAACGAAAGATTAATACTTGGTGTAACAAAAAGTTCGAATAAATCTAAAATTCGTTAAAAAGGATTGGAGGTGGGGAGCATACAAATGAGTATATACACAATGGATATAATTCCAAATCAGGATGATATACGCAATGCGTACATGAACAAGTTAGGCGACATGTGGTAGACGAGGCTCTATCATGGTATTGGGTTTTATCAAAAATTTGCCGTTTGAATTGCAGAATCAGATAATTTCGGAATACAATTTAAGAGTAAGGGAATTAGAGTACTTATTAGAGAGGAAACCTGATAAATACCAATGGCTTGAAGATATCGAATTAGTCAAATACTTACTGTCTTTAGGTATATTTTATAGAAGAGTGATTAATCCGATCTCTGGAAGTGTTGAATTTACAAATCGTGTGAACCGATTAGGTGTTCCGAATGTGAGCGTAGGTTCTATTAAATTAACACCTGAAAATCTAAAAGAGCTTTCCACTGCCGTTCAGGAATTCGAGAGAATTTTATATAGATTTGGTCTTAGTGCTAGATTTTTCGATTTTGACAGGATAGAAGAGTTTTTACAAAATATAAAGGAACTTAAAGAGAAAGATAAATATGAATTATAAAAGCCCCTTCAAGGATAAAAATCTATTAATATGGGAAATCAACAATTTTCTGGAAAAATACGGTAGCACTTTAATTAAACATGCCTCAAAAATCTCCACATATTTCGAAATTTCATGTTACAACTATATCATCAAATACTACGAAAATTCAGGATTCACTGTCCAAGCTAAAAATTTGGATAAAAAGACTCAAAGTTTTAAATATAAATTGGGACCTTTGGGATACCCACATAATTTTTCTTATTTTATTGTTTCAAAAACTTATCATTACCGAAAAAATCCAAGGACTTTTCAGTATGAGATCCGTCACAATATTCCAGTACAATCAAAGCATGATAGTAATATTTTTATTACTCCAGATATTGTGATATGCCAAAATAATATTGTTTCACAAACAGATTCACGATACTATCAAGGTATGCGGAAATTTTACTTCATTCCAAATGAGTCTCTGATTTCCTTTGCAGAAGCAAAACATTATAATCCTTCTCCCGAGATGATTATTAATTTTATCGGGATCGTAAATGAATTAATGCCTTCTCTTCTTGAAAACCCAAATACACATAGTAGGCCCGCTCATATAGCACCTTCGTTGATGGTTTCTGGGAAAGGTGGTGGCTATCATACATATATCATTAAGAGAAGCCTTCAAAGTAGGTATAGTGTAAATATATTCTTAGGAGTATTCTCGTCTCCTGCTCAGATATACTCAAAATATAGAAGAGGTGCGGTGATTACAATTTGATAAGCCACACATCGCCTAACAGACTGTACCTGGCTTCAGCTTACGCCTTCGCCAAAATCATGCTTCGCAGGACTTCAGATACGCCCAGAACGTTAGCCAAAATTATAGGAGGGCTATAAAATGGTAAAAAATGACCAACTTCCCTTGCGTCTCCTTTTCGTATGTGGTGGTAATACATGTAGAAGTCCCATGGCGGCCGGTATCACTCAAAAGATGGTAAAAGAAACAGTATATATGGAAACTGCTGGGATTGCTGCCTACGGCAATAGTGCTACTCAAGAAGCTATCGAGATTATGCGATCCGAATTCTGCATTGATATCTCTAAACATCAACCAAGAGATATAGCAACGTTATCGCTTCATGATTTCGATTATATAATAGCTATGGATCCTTATGTGGCTAGTTATCTAAGAGAACATTACCAAATTGCGTCAAGCAAACTTATTTCGTGGAACATTGAGGATCCATACCTAAAAGGTATTCATGCTTACAAAAGATGTGCTAAAGAAATTGAAGCTAGTGTTAAAGATTTCCTTGCTCATCTTAAGGTAACTAGTAAGAGTATGAGGAGCGAGTCAAAGCAAGAGTTAAAGCAAGATCCTAATCTCCTAAGGACGATACATCAATTACGAAGCGATGTTATTCGTTGGCAAAACGAACTTGAAACAGGAAAACTCAGAGGAACATTACTCCATGGTATAGCTAGTAAAGCTGTTAATTCATTCGAAAAGCTTCTTCGTGATCTTTTAAGACATTATTTATCAATTTGTAAGATCAGCTATGACCAAGAGATAAGGAGTGTCATGGAAAACAAGAATCTTGATGGACTTACCATGGGACAAGTAATTCAGTGTTTTGAGATGAAAAATCAGCAAATTACCAAATGTTGTCGTTTATTATCTCCTAAAGCTGCTCAAAGTCTCCAAAATCGTAGATTACTAACCGATTCTGTGTCTAAACAGCTTAATGAAATTAAAAATTTTCGGAATTTACTACATCATCACCCATCTAAATATGCGAGAGATGAAGAGACTTTGAAGAATAATACTAAATATATGCTCTCACTTATTCAAAACGTACTGGCTGATATTCTCTTTAAAATCCCTCTGATGATACTGATGTGAAAAGATAGCTTTTAAATGAACTTTGAATATCAGGGTGCATATCCGACTTCGCTATCGTTATGTCTAAATCCCTCGCTTCGCAGGATTAAGACATATTAGAAGGAGAAATGCACTATCATGGAGGAGATACTTTATAACCTGTCAATTCATTACTTAGATCACTCAACAAAAATCAAAATTGATTAGAGAATCTCAAAATAGGGGGAATTTTCATAAAAGGAACAAAGGATTCAGGAAAAAGCTGTTCTCTCAATCTTCGCCCAACCCCCATCATCCCCAACCTCCACAATCGCATCCCTCTGAACAAACCTTTCATCATCAACAGGCTCAAAATCTTCCAATAGCTCCTCAAACCTCAGAACATCATAGTAATCAATATCAGCAGCATGAATACGGTTACAGTTGAACACACAGGGAACTGTTTGTCTCTTAACCCTCTTAGGAGCTCTAATCTTCTTGCCTGGCACAACCGTCTTCATCCTCTTCCTCCACTCAGGCTTCTCAACAACTCCACCACTCCTGCACCTGCCCCTTCTGCAACCTCTGCACCTGCTTAACAGGTTGTACAACCTTATATACTCCGTCGAATACTCAATACTTCCCAGCATGTGCAACACCTCCTTTTTCCAGTGATTTTTGGGAGGTGTTGCCTTCCCCGAAGAGGAGGTGGAGTGGAGCGAGCGAGTGGGCGTGCCCGGCTTATGTGATTTTCGAGCGAGATAGGCTTGCAGAAGAATGGGTGGTGGGAGTGGATGGGGAGGAGAAGTGGGACGGTCTTTTTTGATAATACAATCCAGCAAGCCTGCCGAGCGTCCCGAAGGGCGAAAAGCCAATATGTCCGGGACAGCTTTATGCTGAGCGAGTGAGGGAGTGGAGCGGTCAAATTCAGAAGAGAAATATTACATATTCATCACTGAGAAAGTTGTTATTGTCAAAGAGGATTGATTTCTACTGTTTTAGTGATTCTACATGTTAAATATTAAAAAGCAAACACTACATTTTTTAAGTGCGTGAAACAGATAGAAATGATGGAAGAGTTAAAGAAAAAGGACTTTGAACTGAGTGAAGGGGAATTAAAGGAAATAGAAGATTTGGAGAGACGAGGGGAGGTAGCTGTTAAGAAAGCCTTAGCTGGGGAAAAAGAAGTGGTAGTGGGTAGAGCTGAGAGAGTCACCTTCATTAAAGAAGACGAGGATGGAAATGTCACAGAAGAATCTACTTACGAGAATCCATCCTTTAAGCTAATCACAGTCGAGGAAGTCATAGAAATTCACGACAAGCTCATCAGAAAGTATGGTGGTAAATCCGGAGTCCTCAATAAAGGTTTACTGGAATTTCCGGTCGACTGGATTAACCAGAGGAGGTCATTATTCTGGAAAGTTGCAGTTCTGATGAGAGGAATAATATGCAGACATCCCTTTGTTGATGGAAATAAGAGAACTGGTCTGGTGGTTGCAGACATAATTCTCAATTTTACTGGTTATCAGTTTGTGGATGAAGAAGAGGTTAAGAACTTTGTTCTGGAGCTGGCAAGGAGTGAGAAAGAGATTGATGAGATTGTTGAGTGGTTGAACGCAGAAGCAAACAGGATGTCGAAGAGAACTTTTCCTGAAAGACCTCTGGGGGTATTAAGACCGAAATATGAAAAAGAGTTGAGAAAAAGTATGCAGAGGTTTGATAATTTACTTAAAGAGCTCTCTAAGATGTGAATTAAAATAAGACTGAAAATTAAAAAGAAATCTATAAGAAATTCAGTTATCGGAGCCATTTCTTCTATTTTCTATAAACCCTCTTAATCTCCTCCAATAACTCAAGAATCCTTTTACCCTTAAGAGTCAGGGAATAGAATGGCTTTCTCATCTCCTCAGCATACTCGACTTTCACCAGCCCAAGCTTTAGCAGTTCAACAAGCCTGTTGTTGAAGTTCGACCTCACAAGCCCTGAGTTCTTCATGAGGACAGAATACGTATTTTTGTTATCCTTGAGTGATACAAGAATCCTGAACGCATAGGAGTCGAGGAAGTCGAGAATGTCTCTTCTTTTCTTGGGCATTGTTTCCTCTGTCTTTTACTCTTTTATAAACACTCTACACAGATAACAGGATTTTACACGATTATAAAAACTTATAAATAACAGAATGGTCTGCTAATGCGCATGAAGTCTGAATGTAAGGAGGAAACTTGCACGAACTGTTCTCATCTGGAAGAATGTTTGAGTGGAGAGAGAAGAGAATGTGTTCTGAATGAATAGAGCTGTTTTTTCAGAAGTCTTTAAAGAATTCCTCAGCATTCATCCTCTGCCTGTTTTTATGGTCTTCTTCTACATCCTCAACCTGCTGGACTATTCAACAACAGTTTATGCACTCAATTGCATTCCGGGAGCTTATGAGACGAATAAATGGATTGCAAATTCTGAAGATGCTTTCAGAGTTAAAATTCTCCACGGAACTCCAATATGGATTGTTTACTTCTTTATCGGGATTTTCTTGGAGAGGGTAAGGATAAAGTGTGACTCAATGTTTATCAGATTCTGCTACTTTTTGATGCTTGTGCCGGTTATTCTGGTAGTTGTGCAGTATTTTGTGACTGTTGCCAGCAATTTTATGATTATTCTGACTTACTGCTGAATCTAAATCTCAGAACAGAAGACAGATTAACAGTGAAGGAATGGATAATGCGATGCAAAAATTCTGCAGAAACAATGAAAGAAAATACTACAGGTTCAGGGCAGACAAATACTACGGCGGGATAGCAACAGCAGACTGTATGGGCTGTAACATGGACTGTGCCTTCTGCTGGAGCTGGAGGACAAGAGCCAATCCTGAGATGGGAGAGTTTTACTCCCCAGAAGAGGTTGCTGAAAGGCTTGTTAAAGTAGCTCACAATAATGGATTCAGAGCGGTAAGAATAAGCGGGAACGAGCCAACTTTATGCAGGGAACATCTGCTTGGTGTTATCGGGGAAGTTGAGGATTTGGATTCGAGCTTAATCTTCATTCTTGAAACCAATGGAATCGAGATCGGCAGAGATGAGAGCTACGCTGAGGATTTATCAAAGTTCGGTAATCTTCACGTGAGAGTTTCCTTCAAGACAAGAAGTCCTGAAAACTTTGAGATCATAACAGGCAGACCGAAGGAGTGGTTTGAGCTTCAGATTAAAGCTGTGGAGCGCCTTCATGGAAAAGTGTCATTCCATCCTGCGGTTGTTGCAGAATATGCTGGTGAGTATCTGATCAAGAGGTTGAGGGAGATATCTCCTGAGATACCTGCAAAATTAGAGCATGAGAGCCTCGTCATCTACACTCACGTAAAGAAGAGGATGAGAGCAAGAGGTCTGATCTGAATCTTATTCATTTTCAAAATGGTCAACTCTAGCCAGAAAACCAGCAAGACAGACGTAAGCTTCTCCAAGCTTCGTCAGCCTGATGTTTACGTTTCTACCGATTTTTTGGGTCTCAACAAGACCGAGTTCTTCAAGATTTTTTATTCTGTAGCCAATTTTTGCCCTCTGAGCCATATACTCTTGCTCATTGTCTGATATGCCCTCGAGCAAATCTATGAGTTTTGATACTGAGAAGACTTCTCCCCCCTCATCTCTCAGCTTCCACAGTACTTCGAGCTTTTCATTACCGATTTTTCTCAATTTTGGTACTGGTATCTCTGAATCTGAGATGTAAAGCTTACTTCCTGAGAGCTGAGCAACAATGAAGTATACGATGGCAAGCTTTACCGAGTTGCCGGTCAGATTTAGCACAACTTCATTCCCCTCATTCAGCTCTTCCCTTACAGCATTAGCTAAGCTGAGAACTGCAGAATAGACGTCAGAGCTGTCAACCTGTATCTTCTCAACCTCAATCAGGGTTTTCAGCTCTTTCTCAATCTGATCTGCAGTAGAGTTCGCTTTCTTACTCTCAAGAACGAGATAGACCTTGTTAACAGGATGACTGCTTTTTCTAAGGCTCTTTAGAACTCTTTCCTTTGAACCGAGGGTAAGGATGTGGACTGTTTTTGGCATGGCACGGACTCATTTTGTCTTAATTTAAACTTTATTTATTCATCTCAGTAATTTATTTTAATTAACTGGATAATTTGAGATATCCTTAATTATCTATCCTGCAAACTTTCGCTCCACACTCAACCTTAAAATTTCCATTTGCAAGGGTCGTTTTATGTCAGGTAATGGAGATGGCAAAAGGATAGAGAAGATGTTCAGGGATAAACAGGACAGGATTGCGAGGCAGATAGCTTTACAGGTTGCCGGTCAGACTGTTGTTGTAAATCCTGCAAGTGCCGTAAAGGATCCCGACATTATTACCAGCAAGGTGATCAGGGTTGCTGAGATCTACTACAACTGGATATGCAACGGAGGTGTGAAGTGAAGGTGGAATGCGATATTAAGGAGTGTATAGGGTCTCCCCATCATAACCCTCACTTATCTCAACAAAACTCAATTGAGACTACCTAAATCCGGAAACAATTAACTCCCTGAATGTGCTTCAGGCT
>MTMJ01000070.1 GCA_002010045.1 Archaeoglobus sp. JdFR-22
CTTCTGCAGTTAACCACTTAACAACTTCTTTTTCAGGTTTTCGTCCCATGTAGCCATTTTGTAGTTATTGGTTAAAAATGTTTTGTCTAATACTCTAATAATCTGAGTCTCTCCTTAAGACTGGCGTAACATTCAAGATGCCTGTTCTCAATCCATGTGACCTCATTGAATATCTTGATAAATTCAATTAAATCCGGATGTCCTCTGGGTTTTACATCCTTTTTAAGTGATAAATTCTTGAAATCCTCTTTTAAATAAGTGTTATCACCAAGATATTCCCGAAATCTCATCACTATTTTCTCTCTGCAATCCTCACACAGTGCATTAAGAATCTCTTTCAGAACCTCAATAAAAAGAGGGTGAAATGCAAGAGAGCCTCTTATCCTTTTATCATCTTTCAATTCATTATAAATCCTGAGATCATCCTTTTTCGTCTTATGACACCCCGCGATTTCTAATTAGTATATTTCTGTTTTCAAAGAATACAAAATATATTTCTCCTTGCATCATATATCTTAACGTTAAATGGCAGCTTTCCGGGTAGATTATGACTGGCACATGCGAAACAGGGATCATATGCTCTGAAAAACATCTCTATTCTATTCAACAATCCTTCATTAATATTGTTATTCTGAATAAACTTCTTCGCTGCGTTCCTTATTGACATGCAAATCGCACCCTTGTTGTTTGTTGTAGCAACAATCAGATTTACTTTCTTGATAAGAGCATCCTCAGTAAGCTCGTAATCATGTATAAGGGTTCCTCTTGCAGCCTCGACAATACCTACACCTCTGCCCGGTTTCTCAGAGGGTATGTTCCTAACATCATCACTTACTATCTTTGGGTCTGACGAAAGCTCTACTGCTCGTTCAGCAGCGTGGAGCAACTCAATTAATCTCGCCCAGTGGTAAGCAAGAGTATTATGGACTGGTTTTGTCCCGAATGTCTCGTACATTCTCTCGTATTCTTCATGTGCGAGAGGTGTTGTAAAGCCCTCTGAAGCATTCAGCCTTCCCAGAGGACCGACACGGTAAATACCACTCTCTTCACCATCAATGAGGCCATTCCATCCAAATTTCTTTAAATATGGAACCTTGACATAAGACCACTCCAGAACATGCTCTGCAATGTGATCAAGGTAATCTTCGGGATTGAATTTGACGAATTCTTTTCCCTCGGGATCAGTGACTCTAACTTTACCATCATAAAAGTTTATTTTATTGTTCTCGTCAACCAGACCCATATTGTGAAGTTTTAAAGCAGTATCAGGGTCTGTAATTAAATCCATATAATCCTTATTGCTCAGTACAGTATCGTGTAAAATTTGAAGTGAAAGTTTCGCGAATTCCAGTGAGGAATTTGCCATCTCTTCAATCTCCTTTCGCTCTCCATCACTGATTGCTTTTGAGACTCCACCGGGCAGTCCACAGACAGGATGCGTTGGCTTTCCACCCAGTATTTCTGTCATTTTCTGCCCGTAAGCACGATGTTTTATGACCTCCTTTGCAAGGTCGAGACCAACCTTCTCAATCACTCCAAATATGTTCCTTTTTTTGGGTTCCGCATCTGGTCCAACAACAAAATCTGGACCGCCAAGAAAGTAGAAGTGTAGAATGTGGTCATAAATAAAGTATGAGACATACATTAACTCCCTGAGCTTTTTCGCAGTCTCAGTCGGCTTAACATTAAAAGCTGAATCAAGGGCTTTTGTGGAAGCAAAATGATGGGATACTGGACAGACCCCACAGATACGGGATGTCAGCTGGGGCATGTCTTCAGCTTTCCTGCCTTCACAGAATTTCTCAAACCCTCTGAGCTCTGGGACTTGCAGGTATGCATTTTCAACATTTCCATTTTCATTCAAAAATATCTCTATCTTCCCATGACCCTCAAGCCTCGTTATCGGGTCAATGCTTATTTTCTCCATTTTAGCTCCCCCAGAATTGATTTGGCAAGACTGTACATGTAGAAAGTCCCAACAGGGTCTTTTATTTTGCGAATCATACCTTCCACCTCAAATTCTCCAACATCAGTCTTCAGAAACGTTGCAATTGCACTCATCATTCTCGCCCCCTGATCCTCAACTTCAGGAGTTGGTCCCATACACCCGGTGCAAGGCATATTGGCGTTTATACACATTGTACCACAGCCTGAACGGGTAGCCGGACCCATGCAGATTAATCCCTGTTCAATGAAGCACTTGTCCGGGTCAGATACAACTTCGTACGTTCTTTTGATATATGGCATCTGTTTTCCCTCTTTGTTTCTTATACACTCGTCACACAATGACTTTACAGGAGCAAGTACCTCTCCTTTCTCAGGAAGCTTTCCACCTGCAATTTTCTCCACAGCCTCTATGATCAATTTCGGAGGTGGTGGACATCCGGGTAGATAGTAATCCACGTCAACAATCTGATCAAGTGTTCTCAACCTCTCAAAAAACTCGGGGAGTGTAAGTTTCCCTTCAGTAACGTTCAGAGATGTGTAGGGCATGTCTGATTCCGGATTACATGTGGAAGGTGATTTTTTGTAAATTTCTTCAAAAATCTCCTCTTTCTTTGCTAAATTTGCAAGACCCGGAATACATCCCTCGCAGGCACATGAGCCGAATGCAATTAAAATCTTTGACTTCCGCCTCAGAAATTTTGCCATATACTCATTTTCTTTGTTGCGTATTCCACCATTGAAGAAACAGACGTCCACTTCTCCATCCTTAAAATTCTCAACATCCTTATACTTGATATCCATTGCAACGGGCCAGAAAACTATGTCGGCAATCTGGAGAACATCAAGGATTTTCTCGTTTATGTCAAGAACTGCTATTTCACATCCCCCGCATGATGCTGCCCAGTAGAAGGCAAACTTTAACCTCTCTTTTTTCCCCTCTTCTAAACCCATTTTTCCCCCTTCAGACTGCTGTTAGTTAACTTGAGAAACCGGAAACTTCACTAAATACGGACAGTATCCTCTCCTCAAGGGTATACATACGTTTTCTTTTTTCCAGAGAATCCCAATCAACTTCATGCCCGTCAAACTCTGGACCATCAACACATGCAAATTTTCTTTCTCCACCTACGGTAACTCTGCATGCACCACACATTCCAGAACCGTCGACCATTATGGGTGTCAGGGCGACAACTGTCTTTATACCAAAAGGCTCTGTAATCCTGCATATCTCCCTGAGAGTTGCTGTGGCAACGCTTGTCCCGTATACAAAGTCAATGTCTCTGTTATCAAGTATTTTTCTCAGAAAGTCAAGACCCTTATAGCCGTAAGACCCATCATCCGTTGCTACATAAAACTCATTGCTTATTTCCCTGAATTTATCTTCGAAAAATAAAAGCTCCTTTGTTCTTGCCCCAATAACATTGATAATATAGTTTCCAGCTTTCTTTAAGGCAGATGCAATCCAGAACATTGGTCCAATCATGACTCCTCCTCCAAAACACAAGACTGTTCCGTAATTCCTGATTTTTGTCGGATTGCCAAGGGGTCCGGGCATATTCATAATTCTATCACCAACATTCATGCTTCCAAGTTGTTTTGTTGCTGTACCAACCTCATTGAAAACCAGTCTGATTGTCCCATCCTCTGGTGAAGCACCCGAAATCGTGATCGGGAATCTTTTACCCCTCTCATGCAAACGCAGTATGACAAATTGTCCGGGCTTTGCTTTTGATGCTACCTGAGGATTATACACTTCAATCAATTTTATCATCGGAGCAATCTCTTTTTTGAGTAAAATTCTATTTTCTTTGTTTATCAGATTGTGCCAGTCCAGTTTTCCTCCACATACGGGACAGAAAACGTATTTCTCGTTTACTTCAGTCCCGCATTCAGGACATTTATACACACCAACGTTTTCCATCATAACGCATCAACCACCTTTAAAAACGAATTTAGTTTTTCTTCAAAACTTCCCGGGTATCTCGGGTGGCTTTTTTGAATTATAAATCTGTTCTCAAGGTTCATCCGCCTCAGAGCAAGTCTGAGAACATTCATGCCCTCCTCAATCTGTCCTCTACTTTCTCTGGATTTGCAATCCTCATCTGAGCAGACAAAAGCCATAACTCCATCAAACCCGAGATTAAATGCCTGTAAAACATGAGAGGGATTCAATGAACTGTAACACGGTATCTCAATGACCGCCACATTTTCTCTTAAAAATCCATCTCTGACCATATCAAGAGCGGAAAATTCTGCCCATTGACAGCAGAAGACGAGTACTGCGGACTCGCCTCTTTTTTTAATCTTGTTAACTTCATCTGCGTATCTGGAGATGGTTAACTCAATATTCTGTGGTTCAAAATCCTCTATCTGTAATCCGAGATGGGGGCAGATAATCGTACATAAACCACATCCATTGCATTTTTCAGTGTTTATTTTTGGAGTCGCAAGTGGCTGAGCCTCGATAGCACCGTAGGGACACACAAACACACACTTGTCACAGCCAACACAATTCTCTGGATCATATTTTACCTGGTGCGGGTTCTCAATTATTTCAAGAACATCTCCATATCCGAACTGATTCAACAATTCTCTTAACTCCTGAGTTCTTACTTTATTGAAATGAGAACCACTCCTGTAATGGCAGAACTCATCGCTGCACTGAATTGTTATTATTTTCTTTATTCCCATGCTCAGGGCTTTTAGATAGAATTCTGTTTTTATTCTTCCCACGCAGGGAATTCTCAATGAGACAAACTTTGAGGAATCTTCGACCTTTAACAGATCAATCAAATCACATGAGACAGGGCTGGCACCCCGGCACATCATGACGAGATTCTCTGCTCCGGAATCTTCCATCTTTCTTTCCAACTCTTTAACAAGATAATTATGGTCGTAGTATTCAAGCTCTATTGAGGAAGAAGGACAGCCAGTATAGCATATACCACACAGCTGACACTTCTCATAATCTATATTGACTTTTTCTCCATTTCCCTGGGTTATTGCCCCAAATGGGCAAATCGAATAACAGATTCCGCATCCACTGCATTTGGCAGTGTCCACCTTCAGTGGTACTGTCATCTCCATATACACCCCTCCAGATTCTCCCATTAGAGAGAAACTTCATTATTATTCATTAATATCATGGTTATTCATTGAGAATTTATAAATCTTTTGGTTCTTAAAATTCAGTTCTTAAAATTCAGCCTCAACAGAATTTTCAGTGCAATTAGGATAATATTTATAAAATTATAGTTTAATTAACTTTATGAATTACGAGACAATTGAAATCAGTGGAAAAGAATTTAATGCCGCAATAAGGATGGCAGATGACCTTTTACCAGTTCTTGCCTATCCGGAAGAGTTGAGAGAAAATTTTAAAGCTTATTTCATGTTCAGAGATGTCTATTACAGTAAAACTGACAGAGTAAAAATAATTCAGAATAAATTGAGATACGACATTACGATAATCCCTCCGGGTAGATTAGGTAGTGAGTTCATTAAGACATATGGCCATATACACCCCATTGCCGAAAATAACCTATCTTATACTGAAATCTATGATGTTCTCGAAGGTGAAGCAGTATACCTGCTTCAGAAGTCGGAAAATAACAGAGTAATTGATTTTTTTGTAGTGGAAGCTCTTAAAGGAGATAAGGTGATTATCCCACCAAATTACGGTCATGTCACAATTAACGCCTCAAATAAAGTATTAAAAATGGCAAACTGGGTTTACAGGGATTTTTCATCCGATTACATGCCATATAAAAAATATAGGGGTGCGTGTTATTATCTCACTGAAGACGGATGGGTCAAAAATGATAATTACAGCAATATCCCCGAAATGAGGATTTTGAAGCCAGTAATTCCCAAGGAACTTGGTTTGAAGAAAAGTGAGGAAATGTACAAGCTTATTAAAACCCCTGCAATCCTTGAGTTTCTCTACAGACCGTCAGAAAATTTGAAAATTTTTGAAGAGGCATTTAAAGAAAAATAGCCAAAAAAGTTATATCATTTATTCTTTAATCAGTTTTAACGGGTGGTATGGTGAGGAAACGTCAGATAAAGACTGGCGCAATAATAGTATTCTTTATTGCATCAATTCTCGTTGTTCTTCTCATTTCCAGGGAGTTCCTTATTCTTTTACCTGAACCAGAAGCATCTCCCGAAGAAGTCATTAGAAATTTTGCGATGCAAAATAAGGCAGGTAATTATCAGGCGTGTTATTACCTGATGGCGTCTGATTACAAAGAATCAACCACATTTCAGGAGTTTAAGAACAGATTAATCTACTGCAGCCCACCATGGCCCTACTACAGGCTAACTGGAATAAAAAATGAAGTTATAAGTGGTTCAAAGGCTTTTATAGAGATAGAATACACTGAGATAAGAAAAGGAGTCTATCTGCCTGCTGAGCCTGAAAAAAGGACTAAAACTATCGAGCTGGTCAGAGAGGAAGAGGGATGGAAGTTAATTGACCTCAACTGTGAGTTAAGAGATTGATTTTTCGAATTTTTGACCTCAAATGGGGTGAAAGTTTTAATAATAGGCAAGTCAATAAAATCAAAAGGCTGTGTTGGAGGTGATTGGGTGTTATCTGAAAAAATGCTTGATGCATTGAATAGACAATTGAATGCGGAACTGTATTCTGCATACCTCTACCTCTCAATGGCGGCATATTTTGAATCCATAAACCTGAAAGGATTTGCCAACTGGATGAAGGTACAGGCTCAGGAGGAGGTGGCACATGCAATGAGATTCTACAGTTATACATCAGAGAGGGGTGGTAGAATAAAACTTATGGCTATTGAGCAACCGCCTGCAGAATGGGATTCTGCTCTTGATGCATTTGAAACTGTTTATAACCATGAAGTCAGGGTTACGGGCTTGATTAATGAACTTGTTGACCTTGCACTGGAAGAGAAAGACCACGCAACCTACAATATGTTACAGTGGTTTGTTTCGGAACAGGTTGAGGAAGAATCCTCAGCAGATGAAATAGTTCAGAAGCTCAGGCTTGTTGGAGATAGGGGCAGCGGACTCTTTATGATTGATCAGGAACTTGGGCAGCGGACTCTTGTTCAGAAATTCAGTACAGATGAATGAAAATAACTCCACTGAGACTTTACATTCTTGCTCACTTAAGAAGAGCGGGAATTGATTATGCAAAATCAATCTCAAAAACTTTAAAACATCCACAGAGCAATCTGATTGTGGAGCTTGAATACATGGAGAACTCAGGATACATTGAAAAAACTCATGGCTCTGCAGTTAAAAGAACCGAAGCAAGATTCAAACTGAGTTACGAAGTCAGGAAGCATCATACATATTACAGACTGACAAAAGAAGGAGAGATGTTGCTGAAAAAAATAAAAAATAATCTGGAGGCATATTTTAAGGATGTCACGGGTAATGAAAAATCGTTTGAGATTTTTACGTTTCTGATTAAAGCTGAATACGAGCATGCAGGATTCATTGCAAAATCATTCTCGATGAGCTCGGAACAGGTTGGAGACCTACTCACGAAGTTAATAAATCTCGGGTTGATTGAACAATGCAAACCGAGAACTCTCAAGAGAAAGCACAGAAAAGCCAAGCCAAAAAAAGAGACCCGCACTCAGCACATGTATTACAGACCAACAAGACTCGGAAACATGTTGATGAGATATATAAAATAATATTTAATAAAATTGTACTGGAGAACCGAGATACAATGATAATGTCATCGCAAGAATCCATAATGAGTAAAGGTAAAGATAAATTGAAATAAATGCTTCATTGATTGAAGTTGAACTGTTCATCAGATAACTGTAATAATGTTTTTTTAGAGATAAAGTTAATTTTGATAAAATCTGCCATTCAACTGGAATCATACCACCACCCGGAGGAATTCTCCGTACAATTTTAGAGGGAAAAGTATTTAGAGATGTACGAAACAGAATTAAGGAAGATAATTAAGAATCTTAGTTCAGAATCAGAATTCAGTGTTATAAAATTATTTTAAATTTTAAAAATAAAAATAAAAGTATTTATACTCCTATTTCTATGAAAATAATTGAGTAAAGATTTATTCCAGAAATGGAAGTGGGACGGATTAGTTTAAACCGATGAATTCGAACACCCGATCCGGAGGTTCAAGTCACCTCAAATGTCACCAAAGTGCTCAACTTTCCAGAAACATAGGTAAGGATATGCAGGTGATCCAAGAGCTGGTGTTCGAGGCTACTGTTAAACTTTTCGCCGATAAGAAAAGGCCCATACATATGGGCGACCTCAAGGAGTTTTTTGAAATAAAGGAGAAAAGAAACTCCTCGAGAGAGACATGGAGAAAATCTGACAGAATTGAACAGGCCCTCAGGAAGCTCTTCAGGAATGGCAGGCTCTCCAGATCAGAGGAGAGGGTGAGGATTGAAAACTACAGGTCGTCCCCTTTTTCAGGCAGGAAGACTACCACCGTGAACGTTTACTTCTACGCACCCTCCGAATATGCCGGTAAAACCCTGAGCTTCTCCACTAGCGGGAACAGGTTGAGCCTGAAGTTCATCCGGCATGAAGAGCGGAAGAAGGAAAGGCCAAAAAAGGAGATGGTGCTTGAGGTACTGAAAGGCTCGAACACAGCAATGCCAGTGAGCGAAATTCTTGAGGTATAACGCCTACAGAATCAGGAACAAACGTGATTTCTACAATGCAACATCCTCGCTCACAAGAGCGGAACAGCGAACTCCTGGGAACTGTAAGGGATGTGGTCAGTAGCAGGAAATGCGTGCCGCTGAGCAGGGTACTCTCCGAGGTTATGATGACGCCGGATGAGGCACGGTACCATCTGCGCCGGGTAGCCAAGTACATACCTGTGGAGATAGAGGTCGAGACCCACAGCAGTGTGGAGGTTGCCCTGAGAGTCCCCGAGTTCAGAAAGGACTCCTTCATAGACTGGCTTGGTCATGTGGTGCCAATGTCGCAGTCGGGATACGGGTACGAGAGCTTTCTTGTCGACCTCAACTCGGACTGGCAGGAGTCCCTGAAAAGAGAAATAAGGAGATCCCTTCAGAGGGTTAACGTAAGAACTGTCATCGGAAAGTTCTATGAGAGGCTTGTTGCCAGAATCTTCGAATACCTGTGTACATCAGAAAGCCTGAGGAATTCGGAGCTCTCCAGATTTTCGATACCCTTCGTTTTCAGGGATGAGAAGGTAACAAATATCTGGATAGTTACGGAGAGGGGGAGAAAACTTGAGTTCGATGTTCTGATAAGGGAAACCTTCTATGCATTTAACGTGATGGCGTCCGGAAGAAAATCGCTCGACATTGTGATTCCAATTGAGTCTAAATACACCATGGTCAAGCCAGAGCATGTAACATCATTTGATGACAGGGTAAAGGCGGCCTTTGGCGATGCGAGGAAGGTACTCCCCATCATGATAGGGCTCGGATGGACAAAGGAGGCTCTTCACATGGCAAAAAGGCTGGGTATCATGACAATCTATTTCTCTGCGGTTGACAGGCTTGTCAGTGAGATGGTTGGAAAGAAGTACAGGCATGAGGACGAGTGGAAGAGAGCTGAAGAGATGCTGAACAGGGGTGAGATTGACATCAGGGAGTTGAGGGAGAGGCTGAAGAAAGGAGAGTGGAGGTTCATATTTGAGGAGATGATTGCTCACAGAACTTCTCGATAAAAATCTTCAGAGATCGTTTTCAATAGATCAATAAATAAGGTACTTGCCAACTCACATCTCAGCCAACCTCTGCAAGACTCTCTTTTCTCTTATACCAACAGCTACAACCATCCCAATCAAAAGGACATTGACA
>MTMJ01000017.1 GCA_002010045.1 Archaeoglobus sp. JdFR-22
GGCAGAAGAGAGAAGACAGGAAGGAGATGGCTTTGTTTGCTGTTGGCTTGTGGCACAACATATTTGCTGTCAGGGTGAAGTAATTATGTCCCAATGCCCCTATTCTGTGTATCATATAAATGCTAAAACAGAAAACCTGTGAGCAGAGAACAAGAGAAAAAATATTTTAACATAACCGAATCATTCCTGTTATATTCCCGAATTTCAGGGTGACAGAAATGATTCCAGCCAATTATTCGCCGAAAGATGTTGAAAAGGAAGTAAAAGAGTTCTGGGAGAGAAACAAAATTTACGAGAAATCAAAAGAGCGCAGGAATAAGCAATTTTTCTTTGTAGATGGACCTCCATACACCACAGGAAGAATCCATCTTGGAACTGCATGGAATAAAATAATCAAAGACGTAATCCTGAGATACAGAAGAATGAGGGGTTATGATGTCCTCGACATGCCCGGGTGGGATATGCACGGACTGCCAATTGAGGTCAAGGTTGAGCAGGAACTTGGATTTAAGACAAAGAGGGACATTGAGGATTTCGGCATTGATTCCTTCATCGCAAAGTGCATGAGATATGCTCTCGAGAACAAGGAATTGATGGATGAGCAGTTTAAAATGCTTGGAGTGTGGATGGACTGGGAGAACCCCTACATGACCATTAAAGCTGATTATATCAACGCTGCGTGGTGGACGGTCAGACGAGCTTACGAGCAGGGTTTACTTGAGCAAAAAAAGATGGTTGTAAACTGGTGTCCGAGATGTGAGACTGCTTTAGCTGATGCTGAAGTTGAGTACTGGGATGAAGAAGATCCCTCAATATTCGTTAAATTTCCAATGAATGAGAATACTTACGTTGTCATCTGGACAACTACTCCGTGGACACTACCAGCAAATATGGCTGTTGCGGTGCATCCCGCTCTCGAATACGTGAAAGTGAAGGTCTTCAAAGAGGGAGAAATAGAATACCTGATAGTTGCGAAGGAACTTGCCGACTCTGTTTTGAGAAAAGGGGGTTATGAGCTATGGGAGATAGTTGAAACATACCTGGGAGAAGACCTCGTAGGGGCAGAATATCAGCACCCTCTTGTTGAGGAGGTTCCTTTGCAGAAGAACTTTAAGCACAGGATTTACATGGCAGATTTTGTTTCTGCAGAGAATACAGGATGCGTGCATGTGGCTCCCGGTCATGGTCTTGACGATTACGAACTTGGAATTCAACATGGTCTCGAGATTTTCAATCCGGTTGATGACCGTGGTATCTATACTGAGCAGGGTGGTAAGTATGCAGGCATTCCTGTTAGGTCAGCAAATAAAATAATCATGGAGGATCTCAGGAGTAAAGGTCTGCTGCTCTCAGATGATAAAATAGTTCACCGCTATGGCCACTGCTGGAGGTGCAAAAGACCGATAATTTACCGTGCAACTGAGCAGTGGTTTCTGAAGGTCTCAGAACTGAGAGAGAAGATGCTTGAAGAAATAGAAGGTGTGAGGTGGATACCTGAGTGGGCAGGAATGTCCCGATTTAAAGATTGGGTGTCAAATGCAAAAGACTGGTGCATCAGCAGGCAGCGTTACTGGGGAATTCCCATCCCGGTGTGGAAATGCAATGAATGTGGAAGCTTCCGGGTAGTTGGTGATGTCAATGAATTGAACTGGAGAGATGATCTGGATTTACACAGACCAAAAGTGGATTCGATTGTTTTTGACTGCGATTGCGGGGGAAAAATGCACAGGGTTGAGGATGTATTTGATGTCTGGTTCGATAGCGGTGTAGCGTCCTGGGGAACTCTCTCGTATCCTCTGCATCACGAAAAATTCGAGAAACTATGGCCTGCTGACTTCATAACTGAGGGTCATGACCAGACAAGAGGGTGGTTTTACTCTCAGCTTGGCACGAGTCTGATTGCTCATGGCAGAGCACCATATAAAACTGTCCTGATGCATGGTTTCACCCTTGATGATCAGGGCAGAAAGATGAGTAAGAGCCTTGGGAACGTTGTTGAACCTGAAGAAGTCGTGGAACAGGTTGGCGTGGATTGTTTCAGACTGTATGTGCTTTCATCAGCCCTGTGGGAAGATTTGAGGTTCAGCTGGGATGAAGTAAGGAATTTTAGCAGAGTTCTGAATATTTTCTGGAATACAATCAGATTTGCTCATATATACATGAGCCTTGATAAATTCAGTGAGGTTGAAATCAATCCTGAAATTCTGAACACTGAGGACAGATGGATTATTTCAAGGGTTGAGAACCTGAACAGGCTCGCTGTTGAGTCGCTTGAGAACTACCATCTCCACAGAATTGTGAGAGCTTTCCAGACATTTGTTGTCGAGGATTTCAGCAGATGGTACATCCAGCTCATCCGTAATAGAGTGTGGGAAGAGAGGGACTCGCCATCAAAAATCGCAGCCTACTCGACAATTTTGCGTGTGGTTGATAAAACAATCAGAATAATCGCTCCCTACTCACCATATCTTGCCGAATGGATATATCAGCACTTTATCAGGGAATTCAGGCAGGCAAAGGAATCTGTATTTCTGGAGGAATATTCCGAACCTGATGAGAAGCTTATAGATGTTGAGCTGGAAAGCAATATGGACGTTGTGAGAGAATTGTTTGAGTCCATCAGTAATGCCCGACAGAAAGCAGGAATCAAACTCAGATGGCCTCTCAGGAGGGTTTATATCGAGAGTCAGGATGACAGGGTTAAGGATGCAGTTGTAAGCCTTTCAGATTTGATAAAAGCACAGTGCAATGTCAAAGAGGTGGAGGTTGTAGACCAGTTTAAGAAAAATGCAGTTATAAAGCCAGATTTTAAAAAATTGGGTCCATTGTTGAAAGATAAGGCAAAAGATTTTGTTTCCTACCTCAATTCACTTCCAGAAGAGGAGGTAAATGCAATTTTGAGCGAAGGAATAATCGAGTTTAACGATATAACGCTTAAAGTTGAGAATGCAATAATTGTTGACTGTATTCTCCCCGAAGGATACGAGACCTCGGAGTTCTCAAATGGCTCAATTTATCTGTACACAGCAAGGGATGATGACCTGATCCGAGAGGGTTATGCACGAGAGTTAACAAGAAGGATTCAGGAGATGAGGAAGGAGATGGACTTAAAAGTTAATGAGTTTATCGAGGTTTGCATGGATGTTTCTCCTGATTTGATAGAAGGCTGGCTGGATTACATTAAAACAGAGACGAGAGCAGTTAAGCTGGATTTTGTAGAGCCGGAAGAAGGTTACATTAAAGAGTGGAGTATCGGGGATAAAAAAATCAGAATTGGATTGAAAAAAGCTAAAAACTGAAGAATGAAATTCGAAGCATGGTATCCTGTTTACACTAAAATTCTCGAGGAGTTTGGTTTTTCAAAGGAGAAAGATGAAGAAGCGGCTGAACTCATGTACGCTCTGGGGAGAGGCAGGTTGCTTGATTCATCTATTTTGAAGAAAATAATTGAGGGAAGAAGCGTTGCTGTCATAGGATTTGCCATCAACGAGACGGAATATAGAAAAATAGTGGAGGAAGTTGTAATCACAGCCGGTAAAGCTATTTTGAGAGTTAAAGAAATCGACCCAGCTTTCACACCGGAAATCCACGTTACTGATATGGAAGAAGAGGAAATACTGCAATTAAAAGACACAATACTGGTTTTACACGCCCACGGAGACAATATAGAGAAAATAATGTCCATAATTCCAGAAATTTTCGGTTTCATTGGAACAACACATTCCAGACCTTTCGATAAAATATACAATTTTGGAGGTTTTACAGATGGAGACAGGGCTGCATGCCTCGCAAAGGAGATGGGGGCCAGATCCATAAGACTTTATGGATTTAACTTTGAAGAAGCATCGGGTATAAAGAAAAAGAAGCTTTACTGGGCAAAAAAAATACTGGAACTGGAAGAGATTATTTCAACGTAAATTATTCGTCAGAATGAAACAAAAATCCTTAAAAAGTAAAGATTTAACTCCCCTCATGAAAGTCTGGCTTGGCGATTTTGATAAGCTGGATGCAGAAGAACTGTCAAAAATCCTTGAGGATTTAGGAATCAGTACAAAGGTTAAATCCTCACTTGAAGTTGATTTGGACTGGTATTACTATGTTGAGGGGAGATTCAGTGAATTGAAGGAAAAATACAGCGATTTTAAAGAGGTTTTTGATGAATGGGGTAATTATATTGAAGCCATAAAATCAGTCCTCTCAGAAGGTATAGATATCAGAGAATTTGAGGAAAAGGTTCTTGATATTCTTTTGCCCGAACGTAAAAGCGTACCGTCAATTTCCAATCTTGTTGAAAACTACAATGGGGGAGACGTCCTTTCCAGAGCTAAAACGGTAAAAGCTCTCGAGAAGTTCTCAGAAGATGACAGATTAAAGATTCTTGAGAGATTCAAAAAAGAACTTGAAATTTCAATTTTGATAAGAAATATTCTGACCCTGAACGATATATCATTTGAAAATGGAGGAATAAAGGGGCAGCTTCCAGAAGACCCCAGACTCAGAGTATACATGGATATTGATGAAGAAGCTGCTGAAGAATTGAAACTGGGCTCGGAGTATATTATCTCTCTTGAGAGAGCCAATCATCTTTACGCAAGTCTTGTGGACTCAATAAAAAATCTTGATAAACTGAAAAAAATTTGCGAGGAAAGAACAGAACTTTTTGAGCTGTATCTCGCAGCAAATTCCGTTGTGATGATGCTCGATAAACTCAAAACTGAGAAAAAAATTGATGAGTTCATTGCTGAAATATCCCCTCTTTCTCTCGAGGGAACTGAGATTAACATATCAAGGGATGCAATTAAGGATATCCTGCACTCTCTCAAGAAAAACAGGTTCATTAAAATTAAAGGAGAAATGATTGCCCCACATGATTAAATATCCCTAAGGCTCAATTCAATTCATGAAAATTTTACTTACATCTCCCTACTACCCCCCCCACATCGGGGGTATTGAAATTCATGCAATGAATCTTGCAAGGGGGATGAAGGAAAGAGGATACAGCGTTGAAGTAATATCCTCCACAGGGGCAGATGAGTTCGTCAATGTTATCTCAGTCCCATGTATCCCAGTTCCCTATTCACCAATCCCGTTAAAATTTCCGGATATTAATGGGGATATATATCACTCCCATATACCCTCCCCTTTTTTTGCAAAAAATATTCGTGATAGAAACTGTAAGCCGCATGTTGTAACATACCATAACGATGTCTGCATTCCAGCCAGGGTTGATGGTAAGCTCATCCCGGGGTTCTCTAAAAGATGTATTGAGTTTAAAAACGAAGAGATCGTCAGACCCATACTGGATAAAGCTGAGGTGATAATCGCCACAACAAGAAGTTATGCAGAGACCTCACCTATGTTGAGCGATTATATGGGGAAAGTTGCAATAATCCCGAATGCAATTCACGTCAGGGATTACCAGCCCGGAGTTAATGCCGGAGAAAGAGAAAAAATAATTCTGTACGTTGGAAGACTTGTTGAGTACAAGGGTTTGACCACTCTGATCAGAGCTGCAGAGGGTATAAAGGGAAAAATTGTGGTCATAGGCGATGGAGAAGACAGGACAAGGTTCAAGAACTTCTCTGATAATCTTGGAGTTGATCTGGAGCTTATGGGGAGGGTGAAATTCAGCGAATTAAAATCATGGATGAGAAAGGCAAGAGTTCTTGTTTTACCTTCAAAGTCCAGACTTGAGGCTTTTGGCATAGTTTTGCTTGAAGCTATGGCATGCAAGACTCCAGTTATAGCGTCAAGAATTCCGGGAGTGGAAGAAATCGGTATAGAGGGTGGTTTTGTTTTTGACACTGAAGGTGAACTGTCTTATCTGCTCTCACTTCTGCTTGAGGATGATAATTTAGCAACAAAACTGGGCAGGAGAGGAAGAAATAGAGTGGTTAAAAAATATGACTGGGGCAAAATTCTCGATAAAATTGAGAGGATTTACAGGGATTGTATATGAAGAAAATAGCAGTGATAATTCCGGTATCAAAGTTCGAGGAGCTGGAGACGATAATCCAGTCATCAGGAAAAATAAGAGAGCTTGACTATCGCGGTTTTGAATACCGGATTGTTTATGCAATGGACGTTAATTCAAAAAATGATGAAAGGGTTAGATGGTTGAGAAATACCGGAATACATGTTCTTGAGAGGGAGAGCAGGGGGAAGCGAGCCGGAGCAATCAACGATGCTCTTGACCAATTAAAAGACTTCATGCCAGATTATATTGCGATTTTCGATGTCGATTCCATTCCAGAAAAAAATTTTATTAAAGAGTGTGTGAAAAGCCTTGAGGGCAATCCGCAAGCATACATTGCCTCCGCCAGACGATACATCTCCAATCCAGTTAACCTTGTGTCGAGAACTATAGAAGCTGAATACCATATCCTCAATTTCATGCTTAGAAAGTCTGATTTTAAACAATTTAACGGATTAATAGGTGTGTTGAGAGCAGATATTCTCTTTAAACACAGGCTCAATGAGGAGGCAATTACAGAAGATGCAGACTTTGCAACAAGAATGCACTCACTCGGCTACAGAGCCTTACTGGTCGACGGAATAAGAATTTACGAGCAATCACCGATCAGCTGGTCAGATTTGATAAATCAAAGAAAAAGATGGTACTATGGAGGGTTACAACTTTGGAGGTATTGGAAGTTAGTTAAAAAAAGCAAGAACAAAAAATTTATTCTCTCATGGGTGATGGCATTGACGATGACTTACGTTGTGATAGTACTTCTTCCTCTGATGATTCTGTCTCCCGTAGTAATTTCATACTATTCAGTAAAGAAACACAGGAAGATATCTCTCCTTACTTCCGCAGGCCTTGTGGTACATGTGATGTTGCTGCAGTATTCAGCACTCTCTGCGATTTTTAAGTTCCTCAGCGGAAAAGGAGTTGAGTGGAAGTCGATGAAGAGGGTGTTGCAGTGAAGAGATTTGCAGGTATTCTGATAAGCATAGTTGCCATATTTGTGATTTTTAAGTATACAGAGACGAACTTGACATGGAGTGTGATTTCAAAAGCCAGAACAGACATGCTTCTGCTGGCACTGTTTCTTCACTCTCTCTTCTGGTTTTTCTGGGCATTAAGACTGAGAACGCTCACAGCCTTCATCAAAAAAACAGTTTCATACAATTATGCCCTCAAAACAACAATTGCAAGTACTTTCCTTGCAGCCATAACGCCCTCCTCCGCAGGAGGGGAACCTTTGAGAGTTAAGATGCTCGGAGATAAAGGCATAGGCGTCGGTTCAGCGAGTGCAGTAGTCCTTGCAGAGAGGTTACTTGATGCAATATTTTTTATAATTGCACTACCAGTATTTCTGTTTCTCTCCGGTTTTTCAACAAAAGTGGGTTTAGAAGTCGGAATTATCTTCGCAGCATTTCTGGTTGTTTTTATTCTATTTCTTTATAAACTTATAAGAAAACCTGAAAATGCAGACAGGGTATTGAACAGGGTTTTTCCGGGAATTAAGAGATTTCTTGGAGAGGAAAAAGCTCAGAGAATCTGCAAATATATTAAAAAGGAGATCAGAATGTTCAGTAACGCCTTCGTGGAACTTACCGGTAATTCTTTTAAGCAGATACTCGTGATTCTGTTAATGACGTCAGCCATCTGGTTCTCTGAGTTTTTTGTGCCTTCTGCAATCCTTCTGGCGTTTAATCATGACCCATATATTCTTTTCTCACTCACTTCACAGCTGATTCTTGTTATACTCTCTCTCGCTCCAGTTACACCCGGTGCAAGTGGTATTGCAGAAGCGGGAATGTTTTACCTGTATTCAAGATTTGTCTCTGGATATACAATAGGAGTACTTGTTGCAGTTTGGAGGGTAATCACATACTTCTCAAACCTGATTGCAGGCTTTATAGTCACTGCAATCCTTCTTAAGACGAGCTTAGCCAATAAACAAAAGCACATTGGAGTAGCAGAGAAGAATAAGCAAAGATTTTAAATATTATCCTGTTATTTTAAATGTATCCTGTTATTTCGTCCAGAGCCAATCCAGCCAGTTCAAGCTTTTTCTTTGCATTGCTCAATGTACTCGGATTATACTCTTCATTTCTCCATTTTGCCTGTATTGTTTTGTACTCTTTTTCAGTTAGAATTTTCAGCAACAAATCCTTAAAATCTCTCCTGTCCACAACCTCAATCTCCTCTCTCTTCACAAGTGTTGTGCTGTTGAACGTCATTGCTTCATTTCTCCAGCATTTTTCACACTCTGAGACGAGAATTGGATTATTATCGACTTTGAACCAGATTTTCTGATACATGGTGCCACCACAGGTGCAAAAACCCCCAAAAACCTGGTCTTTAACTTTTTCTCCATCAAAAAAGTGCTTGTTCACCCTCATTTTGGTAAGATGCTCTATCAATATCATGACAATGATAATACTCGCCTTGATATTTATATGTTTTGGTTTCTTATGTATTCGCTCAAATTATAAAATTATATCTCCTTCGGTATAATATGGGGCAAAAAGATAGAATATAAGTTTTTTTGTTTTCACCCGAGAAATAAAACTAGAGTACTAAACTGGCACGACTTTTGTAACACTCGGAATTTTCTGTTTAAGCTGGTCTTCCACAAACATAGCAAGAGTCATCTGAGACATCGGGCATCCTTTACAGGCGCCAAGGAGCTGTACCATAACAGTCCCGCTATGCTCTTCAACGTTTACTACTGCTATGTTACCACCATCTCTGGCTAAAACAGGTCTTATATACTGCTCTATAACTCTCTCTACATCTTCCCTAAGTGACATACCAATCAGATGGACATACCCCTATTTATAACTTACTGAGAAAATGAGAAAATATAAGTTTAATATTTTAATCGATAACTACAATTAAATTGAATAATTCATAATGCTGAAAAATCATAAAATATTTAACTTTAACAAAACCAAGCTGCTCCGGTAATATGAGGGCAGTATGTTTTCTTCTCATATCTCTAATCTTCTTAACTGCAGGATGCACTGAAAATCCGGGTGGGAACACACAATCCACTCCAGAGCCTGATGTAGAAATACAGAATAGAATTAACTCAGAAAATGAATCTAAAATACCCGAAGTTCCAGCTCCCACTCCAGACAGTGAGGAGATTCAGAATGGTGAAGATTTCCCTCCCAAATTTTTTGCAAGAAGAGATATTGTCATCAGAGATTCAAAGGCAGTTTTGCAGAGCACTTCCGACAATCTGTTTGTTATTTATCACGAGGGTGGGGATTCGATACCATTCATCAATATGAAAATTATTGTTTCTGAAAATGGAGAGATAATCGATGTGCTCACCTTCAATTCAGATGCGTCATTCTTTAAAGGTCGTTACAGTAAACTCAGGTCATCTGTCGTTAGGGACGACAATTTTGAGGAGGGAGATGAAATAATCGTAATGGAAAAGCCGGGCTTCAATCTCAACTCTGGAGAAATTGTAAATGTGGAGATTATTGACTCTAAATGGAATCTTACAGTCATGGATTGTTTCGTTCAGGTGGTTTTGGGACAAAATTCACAGACTCATTCTTCTACCACATACTTTGTAACAATCACATAAACCCTCCTCTTGAGATATCTCTTTGGTACATCTGCCTT